>CAZESL010000025.1:0-23382 GCA_964515215.1 uncultured Eubacteriales bacterium | reverse complement strand
CTTCCCAAAACGGAGTTCGGGTTTGAATGCTCACCCTAAGGAGGTTTTTCTGTGAAAAAAGTAGGCATCGTGATGGGGAGTGACAGCGATCTGCCCATCGTGAAAAAGGCGACCGATATGTTAAAGTCGCTGGACGTTCCGTTTGAGGTGCACGTGTATTCGGCACACCGTACCCCCGACGAAGCGCGTGACTTCGCACGCAGTGCCCGTGAAAACGGCTTCGGTGTGATGATCGCGGCGGCGGGCATGGCGGCGCACCTTGCGGGTGCGGTGGCGGCCAACACCACCCTGCCCGTGATCGGTATTCCGTGTCAGGGCCCGCAACTGGACGGGCTGGACGCCCTGCTCTCCACCGTGCAGATGCCCACGGGCATTCCCGTGGCGACGGTCGCGGTGAACGGCGGCGGCAACGCGGCGTTGCTGGCGGCACAGATCCTCGCGGTGGACGATGCCGCACTGGCTGCCCGTTTGGATCAAAAGCGCGCGGACGATGCCGCAGCAGTGCTGGCAAAAGACGCAGACATCGCCTCGCGTTTGTAAGTGTACAAAAATTTTTAATCATAAAAAGGAGTCGTCAACAATGGAAAAGAAACTGGTCTACAAAGGCAAAACGAAGGACGTATTCGCGCTGGAAAACGGCAACTACCTCTTGAAGTTTAAGGACGATTGCACCGGCAAAGACGGTGTGTTTGATCCCGGTGAGAACGCGGTGGGGCTGACCATCGACGGTGTGGGCGACGTCAATTTGCGTATGTCCATCTATTTCTTCGAGAAGGTGAATGCGGCGGGCATCCTCACCCACTACGTGAACGCGTCGCTGGAGGACACTACGATGGAGGTTCTTCCCGCAAAGGTGTTCGGCAAGGGTCTGGAAGTCATCTGCCGTCACAAGGCGGTCGGCAGTTTCTACCGCCGCTACAGCGATTACATCGAAGAGGGTGCCGATCTGCCCGCCTACGTGGAGATGACCTTTAAGAACGATGAAAAGGGCGATCCGCTGGTGACCAAGGACGGTCTGGTCGACCTCGGCGTGATGACGGCACAGCAGTACGACGATATGAAGGAAATGACCCAGAAGATCACGCAGATCGTCGCGGATGATCTGAAAGAAAAGGGCCTCGTGCTGTACGATATCAAATTTGAGTTCGGTTACGATCCCGAAGGCCGCGTGATGCTGATCGACGAGATCGCGTCGGGCAACATGCGCGTCTACAAGAACGGCGAGTACATCGATCCGATGACTCTGTCGGAGTTCTTCTTCGCGTAAGGCCATGGGAGGATTTTTCGGCGCGGTGTCGCACGGTGAATGCTTGGCGGACGTGTTCTTCGGGGTGGATTATCACTCCCACCTCGGGACCCGTCGCGGCGGCCTTGCGGCATACGATAAAGAGATCGGTCTGCAACGGCAGATCCACAATATTCAAAATTCCCCGTTCCGCACCAAGTTTGAACACGTGTTTGAGGATATGCGCGGTACGGCGGCGATCGGTTGCATCAGCGATACCGACCCGCAGCCCCTGCTCATTCGTTCGCAGTGGGGTGCGTACGCCATCTGCACCGTCGGTATCGTCAATAATGCCGAACAGTTGCAGAAGGAGTGCCTTGCCGCGGGCGGTCACTTCAACGCGATGACGAGCGGTGCGGTCAACTCCACCGAATTGGTGGCGGCGCTCATCAATCGCAAAAGCGACTTGGTGGAGGGCGTACGGTTTGCGCAGGAGTCGATTGAAGGCACGATGTCTATCCTCATTCTGCGGGATAACGGCACGTTGGTCGCCGCGCGCGATCGCTTGGGGCGCATCCCCGTGGTGCTCGGTCAGCGCGAAGACGGGTATTGCGTGTCGTTTGAGTCGTTCGCTTGCGAAAAGCTCGACTACACGCCGACGCGCGAACTCGGCCCCGGCGAAGTGGTGAGCCTCACCGCCGACGAGGTGCGGGTGCTCGCCCCCGCAGGGGAGAAAAAGCGGGTGTGCGCGTTTCTGTGGTCGTATTACGGCTACTCCACCTCGAAATACGAGGGCGTGAACGTGGAAGTCATGCGTTGTCGCAACGGCGGCGTTATGGCGCGGGACGATGAGAAAAAGGGGCTTTGCGAGGGTATCGACTACGTGTGCGGCGTGCCGGATTCGGGCACGCCCCATGCTATCGGATATGCCAACCAAAGCAAGATCCCGTTCGCCCGCCCGTTTATCAAATACACCCCCACCTGGCCGCGCAGTTTTATGTCCTCCAACCCGATGGAGCGTTCCCGCGTGGCGAAAATGAAGCAGATCCCCGTGCATGAATTGATACAGGGCAAGAGCCTTCTGTTCGTGGATGACTCCATCGTGCGGGGCACGCAGTTGAAAGAAACGGTGGATTTTCTGTATGAGCACGGCGCCAAGGAAGTGCATATGCGCTCCGCCTGCCCGCCGATCATGTATCGGTGCAAATACTTGAATTTCTCCAGTTCCGGTAACGAGATGGATCTTCTCGCCCGTCGTATCATTATGGAACTCGAAGGAGAAGAGGGGTTTGCCCATCTTGCCGAGTACAGCGATTCTGCAACCGCGCGCGGGCAGGACCTACGGCGTGCGATCTGCGAAAAGTTACACTTTGCCTCGCTGGAGTTCCAGTCGCTGGAAGGTATCGTCGAGGCCATCGGCTTACCCGAATGCGAACTGTGTACCTATTGCTGGAGCGGTAAAGAGTAATCACGCACTTTCAAGGCTCCCCTTGTCAGGGGAATGTCATTCAGTTAAGAAATGCACTCTCATAATTGTGCGCTAAAACACCTTGCCTCGCCCCGCTTGCGGGGAGAGGTGCCGAGCGTATGCGAGGCGGAGAGGGGTTCTATGTCCACTACCTCTCCGTCACGGCTACGCCGTGCCACCTCTCCTGACAAGGAGAGGCAAGGGGCAGTGCGCAATATGAATTAACTGATAATGACATTGCCTTACACAGGGGAGGCTGTATAGTCCGCTAACGGGCGGCAGACTGCCGCCCGTTCACAATCAAACATAAAGGGAGGATATTCCTATGAACATGCAGTCCAGATCCGATAGTTACGCCGCGGCAGGCGTAGATATTACCGCGGGTTACCGTGCGGTAGAACTGATGAAACAACACATCGCGAGAACCATGACGGCGGGCGTTTGCTCCGACGTCGGCGGTTTCGGCGGTCTGTTTGAATTGGATCTCACGGGTATCACCCGTCCCGTGTTGGTCAGCGGTACCGACGGTGTCGGCACCAAACTGAAGATCGCGTTTTTGATGGACAAGCACGACACGGTCGGCATCGACTGCGTGGCCATGTGCGTGAACGATATCATCTGCGCGGGTGCGAAGCCGCTCTTCTTCCTCGACTATATTGCGTGCGGCAAGAACGTGCCCGAGCGTATTGCCGACATCGTGAAGGGCGTGGCGGAAGGCTGCGTGCAGTCGGGCGCGGCGCTCATCGGCGGCGAAACGGCGGAAATGCCCGGCTTCTATCCCGTGGACGAATACGACCTCGCGGGCTACTGCACCGGTGTGGTCGACAAAGATAAGATCATCAACAACAAGACGATGAATGCGGGCGACGTGGTGATCGCACTTCCCTCTACGGGTGTGCATTCCAACGGGTTCTCGCTGGTGCGTAAGGTGTTCGACGTGGATCACAAGGATATCACCCGTCCCGTGGATTCGCTGGACGGCTGCTGCATCGGTGAAGTGTTGCTTACCCCTACCAAGATCTACGTGAAACCCGTGCTCGCCCTGCTCGATGCGATGCCGGTGAAGGGTATCTCCCACATCACGGGCGGCGGTTTCTACGAGAACATTCCGCGCAGCATTCCCGACGGACTGGGTGCCCGCATCGACAAGAGCGCGGTGCGTATTCTCCCCATCTTTGATCTGATCGCGGCGACGGGCGGTATCAGCGAGCGGGATATGTTCAACACCTTTAACATGGGCGTCGGTATGAGCATCACCGTGGCTCCCGAAAATACCGATCGCGCGCTGGAGATTCTCCGCGCCAACGGCGAAGATGCCTACATTATCGGTGAGATCGTCCGTTCGGACGACAAGGTGATCTTATGACGAAGATAGCCGTATTGGTCTCGGGCGGCGGCACCAATCTGCAGGCGTTGATCGACGCCGAAAAAAGCGGTGTGCTGAAAAGCGGTACGCTGTCGCTGGTCATCGCCAACAAAGCGGATGCCTACGCCCTCACCCGTGCCGAAAACGCGGGCATCAAAACGGCGGTCGTGCTGAAAAAAGAGTGCGGCTCCGCCGAAGCGTTTGAGCAAACGATCGTTGACCTTTTGGAATCTCACGACATCGATATCATCGTGCTGGCGGGCTTCATGGTCATTTTGAGTGAAAAGTTTACCGCGCGGTATCCCCGCCGCATCATCAACGTGCACCCCTCGCTGATCCCCTCCTTCTGCGGTGAAGGGTTCTACGGGCTTCGCGTGCACGAAGCGGCGCTCAAATACGGCGTGAAAGTAACGGGTGCCACCGTGCATTTTGTGAACGAGATCCCCGACGGTGGCGAGATCATTATGCAAAAAGCGGTGGCGATCCGTCCGACGGATACCCCCGAAACGTTGCAAAAGCGTGTGATGCGTCTGGCGGAATGGAAGATCCTGCCCGCCGCAGTAGAAAAAGTGTCAAAGGAGTATGTGAAATGAATATTTATGAGATCCCTGCCGCCGCTTCGCGTATTCGCGGCAATTCCTACGTCGGCCGCGGCATTATCATCGGCAAGTCCGCCGACGGCAAAAAGGCGGTTTCCGCGTATTTCATTATGGGGCGCAGTGCCAACAGCCGCAACCGTGTGTTCACGCAGCGTGACGGTGCGGTGTTCACCGAACCGTTCGACGCTTCCAAAGTGGAAGATCCGAGCCTCATCATCTACGCGGCGGTGCGCGAGTATGAGAACAAACTGATCGTCACCAACGGCGACCAGACCGACACCATCTACGAAGGCTTGAAAGCGGGTAACACCTTTGCGGGCGCGCTCACTACCCGTGAGTTTGAACCCGACGCCCCGAACCTCACTCCCCGCATCAGCGGTATGTTGACCTTCGGCGACGGGGATTTCACCTACGACATGAGCATCTTGAAGAGTGCGGACGCCGAGGGTACGGCGTGCAACCGTTACACCTTCAGCTATCCTGCGCTGGCGGGTCTCGGCCACTTCATCCACACCTACGTGTGCGACGGCAACCCCATCCCCACTTTCCAGGGTGAGCCCGAGCGTGTGGCGGTGCCGAACGACATCGACGCCTTTACCGCGGAACTGTGGGATGCGCTGGACGAGGACAACAAGATCTCGCTCTTCGTGCGGTACACCGACCTTGCCACCGGCGAGACGGACGACCGCCTGATCAACAAAAACAAGTAAGGAGAAACGGCTGTGAAAGAGTTTGAATTGAAATACGGGTGCAACCCGAATCAGAAACCCGCAAAGATCTTTATGAAGAACGGCGATGATCTGCCGATCACCATTTTGTGCGGCCGTCCCGGCTTTATCAACTTTTTGGACGCCTTCAACAGCTGGCAGCTCGTGAAGGAACTGAAAGAGGCGCTGGGTCTTCCCGCCGTCACCTCCTTTAAGCACGTCAGCCCGACGTCGGCGGCGGTGGGTATTCCGCTGTCGGATACGCTGAAAAAGGCGTGCTTCGTGGACGATATCGAGGGGTTGGACGAGTCCCCCCTCGCGTGTGCGTACGCCCGCGCCCGCGGCACCGACCGTATGTGCTCGTTCGGTGACTGGGTGGCGCTGTCCGACGTGTGCGACGTGACCACCGCGAAAATGATCAAGCGCGAAGTGTCCGACGGTATCATTGCCCCCGGCTACGAGCCCGAAGCGTTGGAGATTTTGAAATCCAAGCGGGGCGGCAACTACAACATCGTGCAGATCGATCCCGACTACGTGCCCGAAGCCATTGAACACAAGCAGGTGTTCGGCATCACCTTCGAGCAGGGGCGCAACAATTTTGAGATCAACCGCGAACTGCTTTCGAACATCGTGACCGCGAACAAGGATCTGCCCGAATCGGCGGTGCGTGATCTGATCGTGGCGCTCATCACCTTGAAGTACACCCAGTCCAACTCGGTGTGCTACGCGGTGGACGGTCAAGCCATCGGCGTGGGTGCGGGTCAGCAATCCCGTATCCACTGCACCCGTCTGGCGGGTACCAAGGCGGACACTTGGTTTTTGCGTCAGCACGAAAAGGTGTTGGCACTGCCCTTTAAGGATACCCTCGGCCGTCCCGACCGTGACAACGTCATCGACGGCTACATCAATAAGAACGAAGAAGACGTTTGCGCCGACGGCAACTGGCAGAAGTACTTCACCGAGCAGCCCGCGCCGCTGACCGACGAAGAAGCGCGTGCCTTCCTCGACAGCCGCGACGGTGTGGCGCTCGGTTCGGATGCGTTCTTCCCGTTCAGCGACAATATTGAGCGTGCGTACAAGAGCGGTGTCAAGTACATTGCGGAGCCGGGCGGTTCCATTCGCGACGACGCGGTGATCGAATGCTGTGACAAGTACGGTATGACCATGGCGTTCACCGGTATGCGTCTGTTCCACCATTGATCGCGAAAGGATAACGAACGATGAAGATTTTAGTAGTGGGCGGCGGCGGCCGCGAGCACGCTATCATTAAAAAACTGCGTGAAAACCCCGCCATCGAAACGGTGTACGCTCTCCCCGGCAACGGCGGTATGGCGGCAGATGCCGTGTGTGTGGGCGGTGATGCGAAGGATATCGCCGCGGTGACGGAATTTGCCGTCTCCCACGCGATCGACTACGCGGTGGTCGCGCCCGACGATCCGTTGGTGCTCGGTGCGGTGGATGCGCTTTCCGAAAAGGGCATCCCGTGCTTCGGCCCCACCGCCGCGGCGGCGATCATCGAAGGCAGTAAGGTGTTTTCCAAAAACCTGATGAAGAAATACGGGATCCCCACCGCCCAATACGAGGTGTTTGAGGATATGGAGGCGGCGCTCAAATATCTTGAAACAGCGCCGATCCCCACCGTGATCAAGGCGGACGGCTTGGCGCTGGGTAAAGGCGTTATCATTGCCGAAACGCGCGCAGATGCCCAAAATGCCGTGCGCGCCATGATGCAGGACAAGCAGTTCGGCAAGAGCGGCGACCGCGTGGTGATTGAAGAGTTTTTGACCGGCCCCGAAGTGTCGGTGCTCTCCTTCACCGACGGCGAAACGGTGGTGCCGATGATCTCCTCGATGGATCACAAGCGCGCGGGGGATAACGACACGGGCCTGAACACGGGCGGTATGGGCACGGTCGCCCCCAACCCGTATTACACCGACGCCGTGGCAGAAGAGTGTATGAACACCATCTTCCTGCCCACCATCCGTGCGATGAAGGCGGAAGGTCGCACCTTCAAAGGCTGTTTGTATTTCGGCTTGATGCTCACCCCGAACGGCCCGAAGGTGATCGAATACAACTGCCGTTTCGGCGATCCCGAAACGCAGGTGGTACTGCCTCTGCTCGAAAGCGATCTTTTGACCGTGATGCAGGCGACCACCAACGGCACGCTCGCCGAAACGGAAGTGAAATTCCGCGATGCACACGCTTGCTGTGTGATCATGGCGTCGCAGGGTTACCCCGAAGCGTACGAAAAGGGCAAGCCGCTCGTCATTGCCGACACGGTACGCGACAGCGTGTACGTGGCGGGTGCGGCGCTGAAGGACGGCGAACTGGTCACGGCAGGCGGCCGTGTGCTGGGTGTCACCGCCGTGGCGGACACCTTGCCCGCCGCGATCGACGAAGCCTACCGCAAGGTGGCGGACGTACAGTTTGAAAACGCCTATTACCGTCACGATATCGGCGCACGTGCGCTGAAGGCATGGGAGGGTTAACGAATGGTCTACCGTATATTTGTGGAAAAGAAAAAGGAACTCGCGAACGAAGCGAAAGCACTGCTGTCGGACGTGCGTACCCTTTTGGGGATCGAAGCACTCACCGACGTACGCGTCTTAAACCGCTACGACGCGGAAAATATCACCGAAGAACTGTTTAACTACGCTACGACCACCGTGTTTTCCGAGCCGCAGCTCGACACGGTATGTGATGAGCCGCAACTCGGCGGCGCCACCGTGTTCGCGGTGGAATTTTTGCCCGGTCAGTTCGACCAGCGCGCCGATTCGGCGGCACAGTGCATCCAGATCATCTCGCAGGGCGACCGCCCGCTCGTGCGCACCGCGAAGGTGTACGCGCTGTACGGCGACCTCACGGCTGACGAGGTAGCGGAGATCAAAAAGTACGTCATCAACCCCGTGGAGGCACGCGAAGCGGCACTCGAAAAGCCCGCGACCCTGCAGATGCAGTACGATATTCCGACCGAAGTGAAGACCCTCGACGGGTTTTTGAAATTGGATCGCGCGGGGCTCGAAGCCTTCGTGAAGGAATACGGGCTTGCGATGGATGCGGACGATATCGCGTTCTGTCAGCAGTATTTTGCGACCGAACAGCGTGATCCCACCATCACCGAGATCCGTATGATCGACACCTACTGGTCGGATCACTGCCGTCACACCACCTTCCTCACCGTCATCGACGACGTGAAGTTTGAGGATGAACTGTTGCAGTCGACCTACGAAGAGTATCTCGCGGTGCGCGAAGAACTCGGCCGCACCGAAAAGCCGATCTGCCTCATGGATATCGCCACCGTGGCGGTGAAATACTTGAAGAAGCACGGCAAACTCGACAAACTGGATGAGAGTGAAGAGATCAACGCCTGCACCGTGAAGATCGAAGTGGATGTGGACGGCGAAAAAGAGCCGTGGCTCCTGCTCTTTAAGAACGAGACTCACAACCACCCGACCGAGATCGAACCGTTCGGCGGTGCGGCGACCTGTATCGGCGGTGCTATCCGTGACCCGCTGTCGGGGCGTTCCTACGTCTACGGTGCGATGCGTGTGACGGGTGCGGCGGATCCGCTCGTGCCTGTCAGCGAGACCATCAAGGGCAAACTGCCCCAGCGTAAGATCGTCACCACCGCCGCGGCAGGCTACTCTTCCTACGGTAACCAGATCGGTCTTGCCACGGGTATCGTGGACGAACTGTATCACCCCGGCTATGCCGCGAAACGTATGGAGATCGGCGCGGTCATCGCGGCGGCTCCCGCCGAAAACGTGCGCCGCGAAGTGCCCGCCCCCGGTGACGTGGTCATTCTGCTCGGCGGCAGTACGGGTCGTGACGGTATCGGCGGTGCGACGGGTTCTTCCAAGGCGCACACCGCCCAGTCGGTGGAGACCTGCGGTGCGGAAGTGCAAAAGGGTAACGCACCCGAAGAGCGCAAACTGCAACGCCTGTTCCGCAACCCCGAAGCCACCCGCATGATCAAGCGGTGCAACGACTTCGGTGCGGGCGGCGTATCGGTCGCCATCGGTGAACTGGCGGACGGCTTGGTCATCGATCTGAACGCCGTGCCGAAGAAGTACGAAGGTCTTGACGGTACGGAACTCGCCATCAGCGAATCGCAGGAGCGTATGGCGGTGGTCATTGAAGCGGAAAATATCGAGCGTTTCCTGGCACTGGCGGCCGAGGAAAACCTGCAAGCCCGCCCCGTGGCGACGGTGCAGGCCGAGCCGCGTTTGGTGATGCACTGGAACGGCAAGAAAATTGTGGATATCAGCCGTGAGTTTTTGAATTCCAACGGTGCGGATAAGCACATCACCATCACCCCCGCAAAGCCCGCCCTGCAGGAAACGGCGGTGTGCGGCGGTTTTGCAGAAAACTTCAAAGCCTTGGCGGCAGATCTCAACGTCTGCTCCAAGCGCGGTCTGTCCGAGCGTTTTGACTCCACCATCGGTGCGGGTACGGTGCTGATGCCGTTCGGCGGCAAACATCAGCTCACCCCCATTCAGGCGATGGTGCAGAAGGTCTCGGTGGAAAAGAAGCACACCGACACCTGCTCGTTTATGTCGTGGGGTTACAACCCGTATCTCACCAGTGGGAGCCCGTATCACGGCGCGTATCTCGCGGTGGTGGAATCGGTCAGCAAACTGATCGCAACGGGTGCGTCGTTCGAAGACGTGTACCTCACCTTCCAGGAGTATTTCGAACATCCCCGCCGTGACGGCAAGCGTTGGGGCAAGCCGCTCGCGGCACTGCTCGGCGCGTTCAAGGCACAAAAGGAACTGGGCATCGGCTCCATCGGCGGTAAAGACTCGATGAGCGGCTCGTTCGAAGATCTTGACGTCCCGCCCACGCTGGTCTCCTTTGCAGTCACCACGGGTAAGACGGACGACGTCGTGTCTCCCGAATTCAAGGCGGCAGGCCATCGCGTGGTGTGTCTGAAACCCTTGTATGACGAAAACGGTCTGCCCGAAACCGCATCCCTGCTCGCCACCTTCGCCCGCGTGACCGAATTGATGCGTGCGGGCATTGCGGTCGCGGCGTACACCCCCGGTATCGGCGGTGTGGCAGAAGCCGTGATGAAGATGGCATTCGGTAACGGCATCGGCGTGAAATTCCACGACGGTGTGGGCGTGTCGGCACTGTTCAACTACTGCTACGGCGGCTTCGTGCTGGAAGTGACCGAAGAGGTAGCGGATGCCGTGGAGATCGGTGTCACCACCGACGACGGTACCATTTGCGGTTGCGGTGAGACGGTCGTACTGTCCGACCTGCTCGGCATCTACGAAGACAAACTCGAAAGCGTCTATTCCTGTAACATTCCTTCGGCGGGCCGTGATATCCCGAACTTTACCTTTGAAGCGGGTGAGCGTCGCGCTCCCGCGTTGAAGGTTGCCCGTCCGAAGGTGCTGATCCCCGCCTTCCCCGGCACCAACTGCGAATACGATTCCGCGAAAGCCATGCGGGATGCGGGCGCTGAGCCGCAGATCATGGTGATCAATAACCTGTCTGCCGCGGGCATTCAAAAGAGTGTCGAAAACTTCGCCACTGCCCTGAAAGAGGCGCAGATGGTGTTCATTCCCGGCGGTTTCTCGGGCGGTGACGAGCCGGACGGCAGCGGTAAGTTCATTACCGCCTTCTTCCGCAATGCCGCCGTCAAAGAGGGCGTGGGCGACCTGCTGGATAACCGCGACGGTTTGATGTGCGGTATCTGCAACGGTTTCCAGGCGCTCATTAAACTGGGCCTGGTGCCGTACGGCCGCATTATCGATACGGACGAGACCTGCCCGACCCTGACCTTCAACACCATTGCCCGCCACCAGTCGCGCATGGTGCGTACCTGTGTGGCGTCCAACAAGTCGCCGTGGCTGGCGCTCACCAACGTGGGCGACGTCTATTCGGTGCCGATCTCGCACGGTGAAGGCCGCTTCCTCGCGGATGAAGAACTCGTGAAGAAACTCGCCGCAAACGGCCAGATCGCGACCCAGTACGTCGATCTCGCGGGCAACGCGACCGACGACGTACACTTCAACCCGAACGATTCGATGTACGCCATTGAAGGTATCACCTCGCCCGACGGCCGCGTGTTCGGTAAGATGGGTCACAGCGAGCGTATCGGCAACGGTCTTTACAAAAACGTGGACGGCAACTTTGATATTCGTATGTTTGAAGCGGCAGTTCGCTATTTTAAGGGGTAAAGGATATGCAGTACAAAACGGATATTGAGATCGCACAGGCGTGCGAAATGGAAGACATTGCGGTGATCGCCGAACGTGCCCACGTGGATGAGAAGTACGTGGAACGCTACGGCAAGTATAAGGCGAAAGTGGATCTTTCGCTGCTGCGTGAGACCGACCGTGCGGACGGCAAACTGATCCTGGTGACGGCGATCACCCCCACCCCCGCGGGTGAGGGTAAGACCACCACCACCATCGGTCTGGCAGACGGTCTGCGCCGTATCGGCAAGGACGTGACGGTGGCTCTGCGTGAGCCGTCGCTCGGCCCCGTGTTCGGTGTGAAGGGCGGTGCCGCGGGTGGCGGTTACGCACAGGTGGTGCCGATGGAGGATATTAACCTGCATTTCACGGGTGACTTCCACGCTATCGGCGCGGCAAACAACCTGCTTGCCGCCATGTTGGATAACCATATTCAGCAGGGCAACGCGCTCGGTATCGACGTGCGCCGCATCACCTGGAAACGCTGTGTGGATATGAATGACCGCCAACTCCGTTTCATCGTGGACGGTATGGGCGGCAAAGCCAACGGCGTCCCGCGTGAAGACGGGTTCGACATCACGGTGGCGAGCGAGATCATGGCGGTGCTGTGTCTCTCTTCTTCCATCACCGACCTGAAGGAGCGTCTTTCCCGCATCATCGTGGGCTACAACTACAACGACGAACCCGTGACCTGCGGTCAGTTGAAGGCGGCGGGCGCGATGACCGCGCTTTTGAAGGATGCACTGAAGCCTAATTTGGTGCAGACGCTGGAGGGTACGCCCGCCTTCGTGCACGGCGGCCCGTTCGCGAACATCGCCCACGGGTGCAACTCGGTAATGGCGACCAAAATGGCGCTCAAGATGGGTGACTACACCGTGACCGAAGCAGGCTTCGGTGCGGATCTCGGTGCGGAAAAGTTCCTCGATATCAAATGCCGTATGGCGGGCCTCACCCCCGACGCGGTGGTGATGGTCGCGACCGTCCGTGCGCTCAAAATGCACGGCGGTCTCGCGAAGACGGAACTCGCCACCGAAGACCTTGCGGCACTTGAAAAGGGCATTCCCAACCTGCTTCGCCACGTGTCCAACATCAAAAACGTGTACAAGCTCCCCTGCGTGGTGGCGGTCAACCGTTTCCCGACCGATACCGATGCGGAAATTGATTTTATCATCAAGAAATGCAAGGAACTCGGCGTGAACACCGTGCTGTCCACCGTGTGGGCAGACGGCGGTCGCGGCGGTGAAGACCTCGCCCGCGAAGTGGTGCGTCTGTGCGAAGAGGAAACGGGCGATTTCACCTTCTCCTATGCGGACGACCTCACCCTCGTCGAAAAGATCGAAGCGGTGGTCAAAAAGGTGTACGGCGGCGACGGTGTGACCGTGATGCCTGCGGCAAAGAAGCAGATCGAGCGGCTGGAACAGCTTGGTTTCGGCAGTTGCCCCGTCTGCATCGCCAAAACGCAGTACAGTTTTTCGGACGATCCGACCAAACTCGGCGCGCCGACCGATTTCACCGTGACGGTGAAGAACGTGAAGGTGTCGGCGGGTGCGGGCTTTGTGGTGGTACTGACGGGTGACATCCTCACCATGCCCGGTCTGCCGAAAGTGCCTGCCGCCGAACGCATCGACGTGGACGAAAACGGCAGGATCACGGGGTTGTTCTGATGAGTTTACAAGTGGAAAACGGGCGTCCCTCTGTCACGGAGGGGCGCTCGCCCCGCGAAATGCGGGTGTACGACTTTTTGGATTCGCTGGGGGTCGATTACCGCCGTGTGGATCACGCGGCGGTCGCCACGATGGAAGATTGCATAGCGCCCAAAGCGGCACTCGGCGCGCCTTTGTGTAAGAACTTGGTGTTGTGCAATCGGCAGGAAACGGCGTTTTATCTTTTGCTGATGCCGGGTGAAAAACCGTTTCGCACCAAAGACCTCTCGGCGCAGATCAATTCGGCGCGCCTCTCGTTCGCTTCGGCGGAAAAGATGGAAGAACTGCTCGGTGTCACCCCCGGTTGCGCCAGCGTGATGGGACTTCTGCAGGACACGGCAGGCCGTGTGCAACTGCTGATCGACCGTGACCTGATGGACGAGCCGACCTTCGGTTGCCACCCGTGTGTGACCACCGCGAGCATCGCGTTCCCCACCGAGGTGCTGCTGCGCACCGTTCTCCCCGCCATGAAACGCAACCCCCGTTTGGTGACGTTATAAAAAGATACACGCCCCTGCCGTGTCGGCGGGGGCGTGTTTTCATGCGTGAGAAGCGGGGGCCATGCCTCCCCTTGTCAGGGGAGGTGATTTTTGGCCGTTTACGGCCAAAAATCGGAGGGATAGTGCAATCGACCGTAAGCACTTCGTTGTGGTACGCACATAGCCGAACAAGCGGTAGGGGCGCGCATTGCACGTCCGTGGAGATTTGCAAATGTAGGGTGCGGCGCTTCGCGACGCACCGTGGAAACACACACCGCAACGGGGCGTCAGAAATTGCCGCCCCCTACAATGTCCTCTCGAAGTGGCATATTGTCGCAGCAACTCCCTCAAACATTTTCTTGACGCGTCGGCCCCTTTACACAAGGGAGCCTTGAGGCTGCTCGAACTTAGAGCGTTCATTCTCGGGAACATCGCCGAAACACCTACGTGAAACACAGAATACGGGCGATGTTCGGACAGCTCCCTCATCGAGGGAGCCAAGGGTCACAGCATCAATAAAAGTTGCAAATTGTTACAACAAGTGGTATAGTATACCTAATCATTAAAACCAAAGGGGTAAAACGTATGTTAGCACAACTGAACAGTTGGCCGCTGTATCTTATCAGCGGCGTGGTCATCCTGTTCGTGATCGCGTTCAGCATCTTCTTTATGGTGCGGGCGTGGCGCGCGGGTGTCGCCATCGGAATAGATAAACAAAAACTGCGCCGTGCGGTGACGGCGAGCGCGACCTTTTCGCTGCTCCCGAGCATCAGCATTCTGCTCGGTGTCATTGCACTTGCGGGGTCGCTCGGTGTGCCGTTGCCGTGGATGCGGCTGTCGGTGGTGGGCGCTCTGCATTACGAGACCAGCGTGGCGGATATCGCCGCCAAAAGTGCGGGGCTTTCGGGACTGGACGGCAACATGACCGCCGAAGTGTTTGCCACTGTCGGCCTGCTGATGGCGGTCGGCATCATCTGGGGCGTTCTCTGCATGGCGCTGTTCGGCAAACGCTACTGCAGTCGCCTGCAACGCTCGTCTGCCAAAAAAGCAGGCGGCAAAAGTTTCGGTGACAGCGCGATGACCGCGATGTTCATCGGTCTTATCACCGCCTATCTCGGCAGTTACGTCGGCACCCTCGTGCAATTAAAGGGCGGCGCACTCGTCGTGACGGGCAACTATCTGCCGCTCGTTACCCTCGCGTTTTCCGCGGCGGCTATGGCGGTGTTCACCTATTTCTCCGAAAAGAAAAAGGTTATGTGGCTCGACAATTTCTCCATCGCCGGCAGTATGCTCGTCGGTATGACGGCGGCTGTGATCGTCGGTATCGTTTGGTAAGGAGGGTGAAGAACATGACGCAGAACAATGAAAAATACTTGGAAAAATATATGGCGCGCACCCATCTTTTCGGACGTATCGGCTCGCTGATCGGCATTCTCCTGATGCTGGCGGCACCCTTCGCTATGGGTCTGTCACTCGGCGCCCTGCCCAACCTTTCCGCGTTTGCGAAAGGCCTTTTGCAGATCGGCATCATCTATATTCCGAGCTGTATCGTGGAATTTTTGGTGTACACCCCGATGCTCGGTGCGGGTGGCAGTTACCTTGCCTTTTTGACGGGTAATCTTATCAATATGAAGATCCCCTGCGCGCTCAATGCGCGGGATATCGTGGGCACTGAGGCGGGAACGACTGAAAACGAGATCGTGTCCACCCTTTCGATCGCGACCTCTTCGCTGGTTACCACGGCGGTCATCGCACTGGGTGTGATGCTGCTGATCCCCCTGCAACCCGTGCTCAGCGCACCCGTGTTGCAACCTGCCTTCAACAACGTGGTGCCCGCGCTGTTCGGCGCTATGGCGTATAAATATTTCCGTCGCGGCAAACAGATCGTGGCGATCCCGCTCGTGGTCATGTCGGTGCTGTTCGTGTGCGTGCCGTCCCTCATTTCCAGCGTCGGGTTCTTAATGCTGCTGAGCGGTGCGATCGCCATTGCCCACGCGTGGGTGCTGTTCCGCAAAGCCAAAGAGAACGCGCCCGTGGAGGAATAAACTATGGACTACGTTTGGATCACTCTTGCTGCCGCAGTTGGCGTGCTGCTTTTGCTGTTGCTCGTCGCACTGGTGCGTACCTTGTTGCTTCCGAAGAAGACCACGCAGTACGCACTGTCGGACGACACCGCCCGCGTGGACGATTATGCGAAAAAACTCTCCCGCATGGTGCAGGTGGAGACCGTCTCCCGCCGTGGGGTGGCCGAGCCGGAAAAATTCCGCGCATTTCACGCGTTGCTTGAAGAACTGTTTCCCCGTACCTTTGCCGCCGCCGAAAAAATTGAGATCGACGGCAATTTGATGCTCAAATGGAACGGGCAGACCGACAAAGCCCCCATTCTGCTGATGAGCCACATGGACGTGGTGGAAGCAGGGGAGGAGAGCGGGTGGAAATACCCGCCGTTTTCGGGGACGATCGCAGAAGGCAAGGTGTGGGGGCGCGGTGCCGCCGACACCAAAGCCAGTCTGATGGCGTTTTTTCAAGCGGTCGAGGAATTGCTTGCCGCAGGGTATACCCCCGCGTGTGACGTGTATCTTGCCAGCAGTTGCACCGAAGAGGTCGGCGGTGACGGTGCGCCGAAACTCGCCGCATGGTTGAAGGAACACGGGATACGGCTCTTCATGCTGTGTGACGAAGGCGGCAGTATCGTACAGGACCCCGTGGTGGGTGTCAAAGGGCATTTCGCCGCCATCGGTATTTTTGAAAAAGGGTACGGCGACGTGAAATTCACCGCCCGTTCGGTCGGCGGTCACGCGAGTGCGCCCGCCCGCAATACCCCTATTCCGCGTCTCGCGAAATTCGTGGCACGGGTGGAAAAACGATCCCCCTTCAAGGCGGCGTTTTCGCCCGCTGTCAACGCGATGTTCGGGCGTATCGCCCCGTATTGCGGCAATTTCGGCCTGCGGCTCGTTATGGCAAACTTGTGGCTGTTCCGTCCGCTTTTGAAAAAGGTGATGCCGCTGATCAGCGCGCAAGCGGCGGCGATGCTTCAAACCACCATCGCTTTCACTATGCAGAGCGGGTCGGAAGGGTACAACGTCCTGCCCGCCGAAGCGACGGTATGTGCGAATATGCGGTTTATTCCGCATCAAGGCACCGACGAGAGTTTGGCGATCATCACCGACCTTGCCGCCAAATACGGTGTGGAGACCGAAGTGGTGTACCGCGGTGTGCCGTCCGCCGCACTTGACTTGAACGGCGAGGCCTTTGCCGTGACCCAAAAGGCGGTGGAGACCGTCTTCCCCGGGGTCGGTGTGTTGCCCTACGTGGTCACGGGGGCGACCGACGCCCGCTTTTACGGCGAAGTGTGTGACAGTTGCGTGCGGTTTGCACCCGTAAACTACGGCCCCGAACAAATGAAGGGTATGCACGGGTTGAACGAAAACATCGAGACGGGGTGCCTGCCGTCGGCAGTGGAGTATTACAAGACGGTCATCCGTCTGCAGGAAAAACGATAAAACCAAACGACCGCGGAGTGGATATCCACTCCGCGGTCGTTTCAGTGAGAATACGCAGCACTCCTTCCGGCTTTTCTGAGGGAGGCTACGAAGGCTCCCTCCTTGAGGGAGCTGTCGAGCGTAGCGAGACTGAGGGAGTTTACAGACTAAGACCACTTACAGCGTGATCGTGAGCGCCTCCCCGTCATACGTGTACGTGCCGCAGGGCACGCCGTTCAACTCCACTGCCAAGGTGCGGTGCGGGTCAAAACGGGTGTCGCCTACGGGTGCACCGACCGTGAGGGTGCGGGCGGTGTCGTTCCAGTCGAACGGGATCTTCATGTACGCGCCGTTTTCATACGCATAACCGTCGCCGTCATCGACGTAATGGAACGCGGCGGTATCCGCGCCCGCGAACACCTTGACGGTGAGTGCCGTCTCGTCCTGCCGTGCGGTGCATTCCGCGGGGGCGGCGGTGAGCACGACCGAGCCGCCCTTCACAAACACGGGGGTGGTGTCGAGCGGCGTTTTCACCGTGACGGTCGCACCGCCCGCGTGTTTTTCGCCCGTGAAATACTCGTACCAGTCGCATCCGCGGGGAAGGTACACCGCCGTTTCGCGGACGTCGGGGGCGGTGACAACGTGTATAAGCAAACTTTCGCCGAACATATAGGTGTCAAACGTGTCGGCAACGGCTTCGTCGTCGAACGCCGCCGCCAGCGGACGTAAAAAGGAGTACCCCGCCTCCCATACACGGCGGGCGGTAGCGTAGATGTACGGCACCAAGCTGTAGCGCAGGCGGGAAGCGGCGAGTTGTGCTTCGTAGTGCTCGTCTCCCTCGTCACCGAAGAACCATATCTCACGTGGGGTGGAGGTGCCGTGCGAGCGAAACAGCGGGCTGAACACACCGAACCAGTACCAACGGGTATACAGTTCGCGGTACGCGGGGTTGCGGTTGCCGCCCTCAAAATTCTCCCGCACCCAAAAGCCGCCGATATCGGTGGTGGAATACGGCACACCCGACAAACTGAAACTCAGAAGCGAATTCACCTGATAGCGAAACACGTCCCAATCCGCTGTGACGTCCCCCGTCCAGGTGGAGACGGCGTACCGCTGTTGTCCCGCCCAGCCGCTGCGGGTGAGAATGAACACACGGCGGTTGCCGTCGCACGCGCGCTGTGCCTTGTACGTGTTGCGGCAGGATGCCAGTGCATAGGCGTTCAAAAAACGGCGGGTGGGGCCGCTTGCCGTGTCGCAACAAAAGCGGAGATTTTTGGAGTTGGAACCGCCGATATCCGGCTCGGTGGAGTCGAGCCACCAGCCGTCAATGCCGTTCTGCCACAGGTTGCGGCGCATGTAGTCCCACACGATCGCCGCGGCTTGGGGGTTGAACGGGTCGTGCACCCGCCCCCAGTTTTCGCCCGAACGGTCGGGCTTTTCCAAAATACCGCCCACCGCTTCGAGTTCGTTGCAGATGGCGGTTTCGGCACCGAAACTCGGCCACACCGAGATAATGACCTTCATATCCATACCGTGGATCTCGCGGGTCATGGCGGCAGGGTCGGGGTAGCGGTTCAGGTCCCACGTCACCGCGTTCCAGCCGTGCTCACCCCAATAGTTCCAATCCTGCACGATGCAGTCGAGCGGGACGTGACGGCGGCGGAATTCCCGTGCCACCGACAGAATATCCTCCTGCGTGCCGTAGTGCTCACGGCTTTGGAAGAAGCCGTACGCCCATTTCGGGAAGAGCGGTGCTTGCCCCGTCAGCGCACGGTAGGCGGCGATCTGCCCGTCGATGCGTTCATCCAAAATGACATAATAGGTGAAAATATCCGCATCGTCCGCAAAAATATGAATTTCATTCGGGCGGGATTCTTCGGTATCAAACGTATCGTGATAGTCAGTGGTGCAGGGCTTGTCGATGCCCACACTCATAAACGCGCAGGTGTCGAACAAGAGGGCATAACCCGCACCCGAGGTCATAAACGGCACGGCGGTGGACACCCCGTTGTTTTGCAGCAGTTGGCACACGGTACCGCGGCGGTTGAAGGCGGTGGTCTGGTGCAACCCCAAACCGTATATGGCATCGGTCTCTCCGATGCCGAAACCGAGGGTGAATTCGGTCGCGATCTCACGGAGTATCTCCCGCCCGTTCAGCGCAAAACGCAAAAGCCCGTCCGTGCCTGCCGTACAGGTGCACGTACCTTGAAAATCGGTAGCAGAAATGTTCTCTTGCACGAATTCGCTTCGGCGCTCTTCGCGGTGACTGTCCCACAGTGTAACTTTGAAAACATTCGTGTGGATCGGCGTTACATCACGATGAGAATACATAGAAGCACCTCCGTTTGTTGTTGAGCCCATTATTTCACATTCCATGTAAAAAGTCAAATAAAGAACGGATTTTTGTGTAAAATACTTGAAAACTTCTTCGAAAACCGCTATAGTAGACATATATCTCACGTTGAAGGAGTGCTATCCATGCGTTTTTATGAAGATCCTGCTTTTTTGAGTGAAAACCGCGAGGCGACGCGGGCATATTATATTCCGTACGACAGTTTGGAAAAGGCGCTGGCGGGTGACCGCACCGCTTCCCGCTATTACCGTCTGCTGAACGGCGAGTGGGATTTCAAGTTCTTCGCCCGCGATATCGATCTTACGGACGACATTGCCGCGTGGGATACGATTCCCGTGCCCTCCTGCTGGCAGATGCACGGATACGAAAAACCGTATTACACCAACGTGAATTACCCGTATCCCGTCGATCCGCCCTACGTTCCCGACGAAAACCCCGCGGGGGTGTACCGCACCGTCTTTACATTGGACGAGCAGTGGACGGCACGCGAGACATTTGTGGTGTTCGAAGGGGTGTGTTCGTGCCTTTCGCTGTATGTGAACGGGCAGTACGTCGGGTACAGCCAGGGCTCGCACCTGCCTGCCGAATTCGATCTGTCCGCCTTCGTAAAAACGGGCGAGAACGAATTGCGTGCGGTGGTGCGCAAATGGTGCAGCGGCAGTTATCTGGAAGATCAGGATTTCTTCCGTATGAACGGCATTTTCCGTGACGTGTATCTGCTCTCGCGTGAGGCGGGGCATATCCGCGATATCGATATCACCGCCGATTGCTCGCATATCTGCGTGTCGGCCGAGGATTATGAGATCTATACCCCCGACGGTGCGGTGGCGGACTTGTCCGATCCCGTCCTGTGGAATGCGGAACACCCGTATCTCTACACGGTGGTGGTGCGCGGCGAGACTGAGTATATCCCCGTTAAAGTCGGTATGCGGGAGATCACGATCTCGGACAAATACGAACTGCTCGTGAACGGTGTGGCGGTGAAGTTGAAAGGTGTGAACCATCACGACACCCATCCCGAAAAAGGGTTCACCATGTCGGACGAAGATATTCTGCTCGACCTTACACGCATGAAGGAACTCAACATCAACACCATCCGTACGTCTCACTACCCGCCCACCCCGCACTTCCTTTCGCTGTGCGATGAAATGGGCTTTTACGTGATCGACGAAACGGATATTGAGACCCACGGGTTTACGAGCCGCTGTGTGAACGCCGGATGGGACGATGCCGAGAATCCGCAAGACTGGCCGAATATGTTGCCCGCCTGGCGGGAGGCGTACGTGGAACGCGCGGAACGCATGGTCGAGCGGGACAAAAACCACCCGTGTGTCATCATGTGGTCGCTCGGCAACGAGAGCGGGTACGGCGACAACCAACGGGCGATGGCGGATTGGATCCACAACCGCGATAATACCCGTCCGGTGCATTACGAAAGCGCTTCGGCTATGGGGCGATTCGAGGGAACCGACGTCTATTCCCGCATGTATGCGTCTACCGACGAGTTGGCGCACAAACTCACTCATCACGAACTCGCACAGCCCATCTTCCTGTGCGAGTATGCCCACGCAATGGGCAACGGCCCCGGTGACGTGCGGGATTACGTGGAATTGATGTACGCCCATCCGCAATTCATCGGCGGGTGCATCTGGGAGTGGGCGGATCATACTGTCCTGGTGGACGGTGTGCCCCGTTACGGCGGCGATTTCGGCGAACTCACCCACGACGGTAACTTCTGCTCGGACGGGCTGGTGTTCCACGACCGCTCCTTTAAAGCAGGTTCGCTGAATGCGAAGTACTGTTACCAAGGGTTCGCGGCGGTGTACAAGGACGGCGCGCTGTACGTCACCAACCGTTACGATTTCACCGACCTTGCGGATTACACCTTCCGTTTGGAACTCACCGCCGACGGTCAAACGGTGAAAGCACAAGACGTGACGATCACTGCCGCCCCGCACGAAACGGTGCAGGTATCCGTGCCGTTTTCGGTGGACGTGCCGTGTGAGATGGGAGTATATTTGAACCTTTATCAACTGGATGGGGAGTACGAGCGCGGTTTCGTGCAGTTCGCGGTGTGCGAAAAGACCTTCACTCCCGCGGCATCGGCACCCGTTGCCATCACCGAAGACGGCGACCTTCTGCGGGTGCAGACCGAAACGACCGCATACACGTTCTCGAAATTGTACGGTCAGTTTGTGTCGATCAAAAAAGAAGGAAAAGAGTTACTTGCCGCACCCGTGCGTCTTTCGGTGTGGCGTGCGCCGACCGATAACGACCGCAACATCCGCCATCAGTGGTGGGAAGACCGTCTTGACCGCGTGTTCCACAAGGTATACGATTGCACGGTGAGCGGAAACACGATCACGGTGAATGCGTTCCTTGCAGGGGTGTCGCGCATGCCGATGATGAAGTATACCGCCACGTATACCTTCTTTGAAGACGGTACGGCAGCGGTGACGGTGACGGGCGATTTCGGCGGGCGATTGGCTTCGCCCTACATTCCGCGTATCGGGTTTGAATTTACCTTGACCGCCGAAAACGATGGGTTTACCTATTTTGGTATGGGTGACGGCGAAAACTATTGCGATATGTATTCTCATGCCAAAATGGGTGAGTACCGCTCGTCGGCGGCGGAGGAATACGTGCCGTACGTCATGCCGCAAGAGCACGGTAACCACACCCGCGTGAAGCGCCTGTCAATGGATTGCGGCCTCACGGTGCGGGGCGAGTTTGAATGCAACGTGTCGGAATACACCGCCGCGGCACTCACGGCGGCGAATCATCAGGACGAACTCAAAAAGAGCGGGTTCACCAACCTGCGGGTGGACGGCAAAGTGTCGGGTGTCGGCTCGAACAGTTGCGGTCCCATGTTGCTCGAACCATATCGCTTGAAGAAGGAGCCGTTCTCGTTTACCGTTTACCTGCAATAAGAGGGGAGGGACGGTATGATCCGTTCCAAATTGACCGAACTGTTTCACAGTGCGCGGCGACAACGGCAGTTGTGGCAATGGACACGGTGGATGTTTGTGTTTCTGGCGGTGGAAAAGGTGCTCAGCGGTGCGGTCGCGGTGTATGAAGAACGGCAACTGCATTTCGCGTTTTCGCTCGGGGACGTCGACCTTATCTGCATTGCGGTGTACGCCGCGGTGGCGATCCTCATCACCTTGCGCGTGCGCTACACCTATCTGCTGTTTCCCGATTTCGTACTGTTCGGTGTGAAGATATACACCGCCGCGGCGGCGGTCGTCACGCTCTTCAAAGGCGGCATGATAGTGACCGATACCCTTGCCGCTGTGGAAACCACGGCAGAAAGCGTGTTGTTCGCTTCGTTTTTGGCGGTACTGTTTTGGGGCAAACTCAGCCACGCGCACGGACGCATTACGCGGCGGTATCCGCTCTACTGCGCCCGCCTGTTGATCGCGTGTTTCGTTGTCACGGTGTTGTTCGAAGTGGTAAAATGCGTGGCGGCGGTGGAGTTGCATCAGTACCCGTTTGTGGTGGCGTTCAACTTCGTTAAGGGAGTACTTGGCGAGACGCTGCTCGATGCCCCGTATTATCTGCTGTTGACGATGCTGTGCTTCGTCCCGCAGAAGCACGGACACACGCAGGAAAAATAACAAAAACCGACGCTTTCAAGAGAGAGCGTCGGTTTTTGTTGCATAAGTGACGTTGTAGGGTGCGGCGATTTTCGACGCACCGCCGGGGTATCGGCTCGGTCGAATAAATCCCCCAGTCATTTTCTCCTCGTTACACTCCTCGAAAATGCCAGCCCCCTTTAGTCAAGGGGGCCAAGG
>CAZESL010000024.1:0-23555 GCA_964515215.1 uncultured Eubacteriales bacterium | reverse complement strand
ACATTGCCGCAAAACTACAGCAAGCAGGTGTTGCGGGCAATGTCCGTTCACGGCGGGTTCGGGTTTAACTGCTCACCCTAAGATCGTTATGCAGGCGATTCTGCCCGCGGGAGATCGACAAAATGATACCCATCTGTCCGAGCAACATAACGAGCGACGTGCCGCCGTAGCTGAAGAACGGCAGACTGATGCCCGTGTTGGGGAAGAGGTTGGATACCACCGCGAGATTGAGCGCCACCTGCAGACCGATCTGCGCGGTAAGCCCGATCGCCAGCATAAAACCGAATTTGTCTTTTGCCTTCATCGCGATGGTAAATCCGCGCCATATCAGCGCGGCAAACAGCAAAATGATGATGACCGCACCCACGAAGCCGAGTTCCTCACACACCACTGCAAACACGAAGTCGTTTTGCGGTTCGGGCAGGAACAGATGCTTTTGCCGCGAGTTGCCGAGCCCCTGCCCGAGAAGCCCGCCCGAGCCGATAGCATACAGCGACTGCACCGTTTGCCACGCCTGGTCACGCATATCGCCCGCGTAACTTTCAAACGGTTCCAGCCAGACCAGAATACGGTCGTATTCGTATCCCAACTGAAACACCATGATATACGCACCGATACCGCCGAGCAGCAACAAACCGCCGAGTGCGATAAGGTTACTGCCGCCGACGAACATCATCACGAGTCCGATCGCCGCCAGCAGGATGGTACCCGACAGGTGCGGTTCGACAACGACCAGACCGCACACCGTACCGAGCACGAG
Source organism: uncultured Eubacteriales bacterium (assembly GCA_964515215.1). Taxonomy (GTDB): domain Bacteria; phylum Bacillota; class Clostridia; order Oscillospirales; family Acutalibacteraceae; genus SIG588. The sequence goes on along the minus strand of CAZESL010000024.1, from coordinate 22,795 downwards.
CAAAAACGGCCAAAAACCGACCGTCAGTTTTTTCATTCGTTTCTGGTTCAGGGAGATCATGTGCGCGAACAGCACGATGAGGGCGAATTTCGCCACCTCCGACGGCTGAAACTGGCCGATACCCGGCAGACGGATCCAACGGCGGATACCGCTTGCCGACGGCAGGATAAACACGATGATCAACAGAATATACGAAAGTCCCATCAACGGCAACGCCGCCTTGTGCCACCAGTGATAGTCCACGCAGGAACAAGCGAGCATCGCCACCACGCCGATAAGGGCGAAGATCATCTGCTTTTTGATATAGAAATAGCTGTCGCCGTCGTTGTAATACGCATACACGAAACTGGCGGAAAACATACAGATAAGTCCGATGGACAGCACCAGCAACAAAAGGATCAAAAACGGCATATCAAAGCCGCCCACCGCGAGCAGACCGTAGCCGCGTTTTTTCTTCTTTTTCGGCGTGTCCGCACTGCGAACCGCCTCTTGTCCGTTCAAAGCCATACGGTCACCTCCCAAAAAGCGTGTCTTAAAATCAACGAATTATGCGTACCACGAAAGCAATAATGCACCGATGCTGCCGACGAGCGTCACCGCCGAAAACACCGTGACGATGGTGGTCTCACTCCATCCGCACATCTCAAAATGATGGTGGATGGGGCTCATTTTAAAGAGACGTTTGCCGTGGGTCAATTTGAAATAGGTCACCTGCAAAATGACCGACAGCGTCTCCGCGATATACACGATACCCACGGGGATGAGCAGAAGCGGGCGGTCGATACCGAACGCCACGGCACACAGGACGCCGCCGAGCGCGAGAGAGCCGAGATCCCCCATAAACACCTTTGCGGGGTGCAGATTCCACACCAAAAAGCCCAAAATACCGCCGATCATCGCCGCCGCGATGAGCCCTTGTCCCATCGCGCCGTAATAGCCCGCGAGTACCAACAGCGGGATCAGTGCGATCACGGTAATACTGCCGCACAGACCGTCCACACCGTCGGTGATATTGACCGCATTGGTCGCGCCCACTACGATGAAGATACCGAGCGGTATGTACCACCAACCGAGATCCACCTCACCCGCAAAGGGGATGTGCATCTTCCCCTCACTGCACAAAAAGAGCGAGGTCACGTAACCCGCCGCGACCAACAACTGACACACCAGTTTTTGGCGTTCGGTAAGTCCCAAATTGCGTTTTTTGACCACCTTGATGTAGTCGTCCGCAAAGCCGATGGCGGCGCACCCGAACACGAGCAACACGCCCGCAATAAAGCGGGTGATCGCCCCGTTGGTGCGAAACAGCGCAAGCGCGGGTATCTGCTTTGCAAGCACACAGCAGATCGGCACCGCCGCCAAAAGCGCCGCCGTCATACCGAGCAAAAACAGCATACCTCCCATCGTGGGGGTACCCTGCTTTTTTTGATGCCACGAAGGGCCGACTTCGCGGATCGTCTGCCCGAAACGCAGACGGTGTAACCACGGGATCATCCACCGACCCGCAAGAGCGCTGACCGCAAACGCCACCGCCGCGGTAAGCAAAAAGCAAATAATTTGTCGAATGTTCATCCTTTACCTCCTCGCTTCCGCCACGATCTCCCGCTCGTCGAGATGGATCACGCCGTCCGCCAAGATCTGATACGTTTCGTGTCCTTTACCCGCAAGCAACACCGTGTCGCCCGGACGGGCGGCCGCCAGTGCCGCGTGAATGGCACGGGCACGGTTTTCCTCCACGATGTACGGGATGTCAACTTCCCGCACACCGATCAGGATCTCTTCAATGATCCCCATCGGATCTTCCGAACGCGGGTTATCGGAGGTGACCACCACGCGGTCGGACAATTTGGCCGCGATACGCCCCATCTTCGGGCGTTTGGTGCGGTCGCGGTCGCCGCCGCAACCAAACACGGTGATGAGTTGACCCGTGCAACACGCTTTTAAAGTGCGGCAAATATTCTCAAGTCCGTCGGGTGTGTGCGCGTAGTCGATGACCACCGTAACACCTGCGGGACCTTCCACGATCTCCGCACGTCCTTTCACGCCGCGCGCCGCCTCCAGCGCCGTCGATACCGCCGACAACGGAAACCCGAGCGAGAGCAAGCACGCGGCGGTCGCCAATGCGTTGTACACCGAGAACATGCCGGGAATGGCAAAGTGTATCCGTGCCGCAGTCTCCCCCGCTTGCAGGAGAAAATCCACTCCGTCGGGACGCGCCGTGATCTCACGGGCGGTGTAATCCGCCGCCCCTTCGGCCGAAAAGGTCACGACGGGAATCGTGATGCCGTCGCACATGGTCGCCGCCCACGCGTCGTCCGTGTTGATGACAGCCCGTTTCGCCTGTGAAAACAGCCGTTTTTTCGCCAGTGCGTACGCCTCCATCGTGCCGTGATAATCCAGATGATCCTGGGTCAGATTTGTGAAGACGGCGGCGTCGAACACACAGCCGTCCACGCGATTCTGGCACAGCGCGTGGGAGGAGACCTCCATCACCGCGTAATCGCACCCTTCCGCCACCATCAGTGCCAGCATACTTTGCAATTCGTACGGATCGGGGGTGGTGTGTCCCGAAGGCAACACCCGCTCACCGATCATATTCTGAATGGTACCGAGAAGCCCCACCTTGTGGCCGCAGGCGGTGAGTGCCGCCTTCAAGAGCCAGGTAACGGTAGTCTTGCCGTTGGTACCCGTCACGCCGATCAAATGCAGTTTTTCGGCAGGATCGCCGAACCAACGGGCGCACATCTGTGCCCACAGCGGACGTGTCGACGGCACGGTGATCTCGTCGGCAAGGCCTTGTGCTTCCTCGGTGATGACCACCGCCGCGCCTTTTTTTAACGCATCGGCGGCGTACACGTGCCCGTCCTGCGCCGTCCCGCGAATACACACGAACACAAATCCGCTCTCCACGCGGCGGGAATCGCAGGTGATCCCCGTAATGTCACGGTCCGCAATCGGTAGTGTACCCCCCAGCAGAGCCGATAACCGCATCATACAGTCACTTCCTTACTGATTATTCAATAGCATCCGCATAGATAAAGTTCACGGTGATCACCGTCGCGCGCGGCACGGTCGTACCGCCCGCCACGCTTTGCGTGGAAACTTTCGGGTCGCCCGAAGCCCCTGTGACCAAGCCTTTAATGAGAATGTTTACACCGCTCGACGCCGCCGCCTGGTTTGCCTGCGACAAGGTCATACCTTCAAAGTTCGGCACGGTGACCGTTTTATCCGCCACCGTCGTTTCGGTGTACAGCACCACCTGACCGCCTTTCGGAATGGTCGCACCGCCGTCGGGCACTTGCTTGAGCACCGTACTGCCGTCGCCCACGATGTAATACTCCAGTCCCTGACTCTTCACGAGCGAGGCGGCGGTATTGATCTCTTTGCCCACCACCGCAGGGGTCGCACTGTTCATGTTCGCGAGTTCCTCGTCGGTATACACCGGCTCGATACCGAGATACGGCAGGGTGTCCGCCAAAATTTTCTGTGCCACGGGGGCGGAGATGGTACCGCCGTAACGAATGGCACTGTGCGGCTCGTCAAGCACCACCAAAATGGCGATCTGCGGATCGTCTGCAGGAGCAAATCCCGCAAAAGACGCCCATACGTTGTTGTCTTCGGGCCGTTCGGTCTTATCCGACGTACCCGTCTTGCCCGCTACGCGGTACCCCGCAACGTAGGCGTTACGGGAACCGCCGCCGTTGACCGACGCCGCAAGCATCGCGCTCACGCGGGCGGCGGTATCTTTCGAAATGACCTGACGGCGCACCGTCGGCGTGGTGACCTTCAACACGTTACCCGCGCTGTCCAGTTGCTCCGCCACCACGTAGGGTGTCATCAGGTCGCCGCCGTTTGCCACGGCCGAGATGGCGGTGATCATCTGAATGGGAGTGATCTTAAACGTCTGACCGATGGAGTTGGTCGCCAGCGACACGTCGCCCATCGTATCGTCGTAATACAGCGCCGACGTCACCTGCGACTCACCGAGCATGTCGATACCCGTCAGTTCCGTAAACCCGAAGCCGACGAAATACTTAAAGAAGTTCTTCGCGCCGATGGAAAGGCCGAGATTCATAAACGCCGGGTTGCAGGAGTTGGAGATCGCCTCGGCAAAGTTCTGCGTCCCGTGCGACGAAGGATACACGTGACAGTTCATCTTACGGCCGAGCACCGTCAGCGAACCGCCGCAGTGGAAGATAGTGCTTTCGGTCGCGACCCCTTCTTCAATGCCCATACACGAGGTAAACACCTTGAATACCGAGCCCGGTTCGTAGAAGTCGTACACTACCTTGTTATTCCACTGCTTTTGGAGTGCCGCCGAACGGGCGGCAGACTCCTCGTCTCCTGAAAGTTCCGCCAATTCGGCAAGCACGTCGGGATCGGCAATGGTGAACGGATCGTTCGGATCGTAATCCCCCTTCACCGCCAGTGCCAGAATACCGCCGGTGTTCACGTCCATCACCACCGCCAGACCGCGGTTGGTACAACCGGTGGCTTTTACCGCTTCTTCCAAATACTTTTCGGCGTAGTGCTGAATAGTCTGGTCGATGGTGAGCACCAAACTGCTGCCGTCGGTCGCGTCGATGGTCTTTTCGTAACTCAAGGTGTTGGGCATTTTTTCACCCCAACCGTTTTGGGTGGTGATGACGCGCCCCGCTTCGCCCGCGAGCGTATTTTCGTACAGCGCTTCCAGACCGTACAGGCCCGTGCCCTCCGCGCCCGTAAAGCCGAGAACGGTAGAGGCAAGCGAGCCGTAGGGATACACCCGCTTGTAGTCGGTGATGACGCGGAATACACCGCCCATCTCCTTTTCGCTTACCCACGCGGCCAGTTCTTCCACCGTAGCACGCGGGATCTTCTTTTTCACGTATTCAAACTGCGAATACGTTTTTTGTGTCTTTGCATACAGTGTGTCCCGATCCACTTCCAACAATGCGGAAATATCGTCGGCGATCATCAAACGGTCTTCATCCGTCTCGATCGCCGCGGGAGACATGATGACCGTCCACACCAGTTGCGATTCCACCAGCGTGCTTCCGTTACGGTCGAAGATCTTACCGCGGTTGGGGGAAGTGACGGTATCGCTCAGTTGCTGTGCCACCGCCTCCTGCTGCAAGGAATCGCCTTCCTGTATCTGCCAATGAAACAGTTTACCGATCACGCCGCCGAAGGCAATAAACACGATCAGCACCAGTACGACCACCGCACGCCATTTCATACCGCGCGCAGGTGCCCGACTGTTCATTTCGGGAGCACTTTTTTTCTCCGAAGCCGCCATGAAAACCGCCCTTTCAACCAAATTTGATAAAGTCATCAGAAGTGCAAAACGAGAGTTGAGGATCACACGTCTCAACTCTCGATAGGATCTTTGCCGAAATCGTAGAGTGCCAGCCCCTTACGACAGCATATTACGCGAAACAGCTTTACATACCGTCTCACTCAAACAAATATTTCACCCAGTGGAAGAAGTCGCCGATACCCGCGGCAACCGCTTCAAAGAAGCCCTGCTCACCGTCATCCGCCACTTCCAATTTATCACCGGCTTCCACCGTGATGTACTGCAGCTGATAGTTGTCGATCTTCTGCATACCGTTGGCAGCAGCATAGGCATCCACCTGCTCTGCCGAGGTCTGCGCCGCCAGTTCGTTCGAAAGACGGATGGTCTCGCTTTCCAAAATATCCAGCGTTTCCTGCTTTTGAATGATCTCGTCGTTGATCTCGGTGATCTGCACACGGTCGAAGATCATCAAGGCGACCACCGCGCACACCGCTGTGGTGACAAGCAACGTCACCGCCACGTTGATAACGGACTGCAAGCGTGCCGTGCGTCGCCGCGCCTTTTGCACCTTCTTGCTCGGTTTTACCTCTTGCAAACGGGCGGGACGTTCTTCAAACAACGACAGATCGTATGCTTCGGTGCCGTGCATCGGCATTTGCATTGCCATTTTTATCCCGTCCTTTCTTGTTTATGAATCGTTTTTCGCGTGTACCCGTTCGATACACCGCAGTTTCGCACTGCGGGCACGCGGGTTTTCTTCCAATTCCTTGGCCGATGCCTCCCACGGTTTACCGACCGTGGCCGCGGCAGGCGTTTTGCCGCACACGCACACGGGGAATTCCCGCGGGCAAGTGCACCCTTGCCGCCATTCGTTAAAACGTTGCTTGACAATGCGGTCTTCCAGCGAGTGGAAGGTGATAACGGCCAGTCTGCCGCCGTCTTTCAAACAGTCAAACGCGATGTCCAACGCTTCGGACAAACGGTCGAGTTCGCCGTTCACCGCAATACGCAACGCCTGAAACACCCGCCGTGCGGGGTGCCCGTCCCGCCGCGCCGCGGCAGGAACGGCATCGCGAATAATATCCGCAAGCTGTATGGTGGTGAGGATCGGCGCCTTCTCCCGTGCCGCCGCCACCGCGCGGGCGATGCGGGGAGAAAACTTCTCCTCACCGTAATCGTAAAATATCTTCATCAATTCCGCTTCCGACAAGGTGTTCACCAGGTCGGCGGCGGTGGTGCCGCTTTGGCTCATACGCATATCCAGCGGCGCGTCCATGTGATAGGAAAATCCGCGTTCCGCCGTATCCAACTGGTGGGAGGAGACGCCGATATCCAGCAAAATGCCGTCCACCGCGGGAATGTTCAGAGAGGCGAGTACCGCGTCCATCTGTGCAAAGTTGGACTGCACCACCGTAGCGGGCAGACCGACCAGCCGCGCGGATGCCTCTTCAACGGCGTCGGGATCCTGATCCAGTGCGATCAGCCGTCCCGTCGTAAGGCGCGAGGCAATGGCAAAGGAGTGTCCGCCGCCGCCCGCCGTACCGTCCAGATAAATACCGTCGGGACGGGGCGCGAGTGCCGTCAACGTTTCGTCCAACAGCACCGGACGGTGATAACCCGAAACCTCCTGCGCCACGGTGCGCCCTCCTTTAAAATCCAAGTTCAGCAAAGATCTCTTCCATCGCCTCGTCGGTCATGGCACTTTCCTCTTCCGCCAGACGGTCGGGATTCCATATCTCGGCATGGTTACCCGCGCCGATAATGATCACGTCTTTTTCAAGGAACGCGTACTCCATCAAATGCTTCGGCAAAAGAATGCGCCCGTGAGAATCCAATTCCACCTCCAACGCTTTGGAAGACAGCGTGCGTTGCATGTGGCGCGCCTTTGCTACCGGTTGGTCGTAGATACCTTGCATCAGTTTTTCCCACTCGTCGCGGGGATACAGGGAGATACAGTGATCCAGCACGGCGGCAGCCATAAACTCACTGCCCAGCTTGTCACGATATTTCACCGGCACGAAAACGCGCCCTTTGACGTCCACCGAATGCTCGTGCCGTCCGTAAAAACCCGTACTCACCGTTTCTCCCTCCTTTCGTTCGTTGTCACAAATCCCGCGTTTTCCGTTCGTTGTGGAAAACCTGTTGAAAATGTGGAAAAGTCCCACTTTGCACCACAACGGTGCGTTTTCGGTGCGACTTCGCCCCACCATACGAACATTATACTCACTTCCGTAAGAAATTGCAACCCCTTTGACAGAAAAATTTTCACATTTCTTTTGGTGCTTTTTGCCAAAATCGTACAACCCGCTCTATTGGGTGTTGCAAACCCCGAGTTAATGTGATATTTTATATATATAAGATTCAGGAGGCGGTCTTATGATTTGGCGGCGGCTACTTTCGGCTCTGTTGTGCACGGCGATGTTGGTTTCCGTTTTGGGCGGGACCTTTACTATTACGGCAGAGGAGAAGGATCCTATGGACAACTATGTTCTGTACACTATTCACGAAAAACAACAGCTTACCTACGTCTCCTCCACGAAGGTGTACGGTAACGGCTGGGTGAACGGGCTTAACATCCCGCTCGCGGCGGCACCTGCCGACGATCTCGCACTGTCGATGCGCTTCTTCTTTGAGGATCGCGAGAACCCCGAAAATACCGATCTGCTTGCCAACGCGGGCAACGTCATCTATTTTTCGGATACGCTCGGCGGCAGCAAGCGTCTCTCCTGGAAGATCAAGGAACTGAAGACGGTGGACGGCGGCGATCTCGTGCCGGGTGCGTGGAATGAGATCCTGCTGCCCTTCTCCACGGGTGCCGGCTACAGCGCGTGGGATTTCAACGCCGATGTGTTCACCTTCTGGTGGATGGAGTTTTCGAACGTTGCCTCCGCCACCTACACGGTGCGTCTCTCGGACGTGTGCGTGGTGGACACGTCCCGTCCCGCCGAAAAGGCAGAGGACGTGGAATGGGACACCACCTACCTCGTGGGCAACATTCCCTTTACGATGAACAAGACGGTCACGGGTGCCGGCACGGCGACCGCCACCGTCGGAGCGGAAAAGGTGTTCACCGCCATTGACGCATCGAAGCACGACCCCGAAACGCTGGTGCTGTTGATGGACATCACGTACGAAAATCTCACCAATCCCGGCGATCCCACCCCGCCGGTGCTGGCGGGCGGACAGATCGAACTGACCTCGTCGGGCGGGTGCGACGTCAACGAACTCAACTTCAGCACCTCCCAACTGCGCTGGAAGGAAGGCACCCACGAATACGCCTTACCACTGTCTTCCTTCGGCACGACGGGCGGCGCGCTCGATCTTTCCGCCATCAACTATATGCGTATATACATGAACAACTGGCGCGAAGATTTCACCGAACGTCTGCACATTGCGGTCAGCAACGTGCGGTTGGTGGATACCGCCGGTGCACCGACTCTGCCCACCCTGTTCTCGGACGGTATGATGTTCCAGCAAAACAAGCCGATGAATCTGTGGGGTTACGGCAATGCGGGTGAGCCCGTCACCGCGAAACTGTATCAGGGAGAGACCCTGCTTGAGACCGCCACCGCCACCGTGGGCGAAGACGGCCGCTGGGATGCGGCGTTTGCGGCACGTGCGGGCGGTTACGACAGTTACACCATTCACATCACCGTGGGCGATTACGATTGGACGATACAAGACGTCGTAATCGGTGAGTTGTGGATCGCCTGCGGCCAATCCAACATGGAGTTGTGGATCGGACGGGATATGGATGCCGCCGCCATTCTGGAAGCGGCAAACAACACCGCCATTCGCGTGTTCTGTGAGCCGCTGCGGGCAAACGGCGGCACCTCCCCCACCCCGTCGCGCGATGTGGGCGGTGCGTACTGGTGTCTCGGCAATGATAAGGCGGCGCTCACGAACGTCTCCTCCATCGCCTACACCTTCGCGAAAGAGTTGCAGGAACAACTGGATGTGCCGGTCGGTATCATCAACGCGGCACTGGGCGCTACGGTCATCGAAGCGTGGCTCTCCCGCGAAGCGATCGAGCAAAACGCGGCACTCAAGGAAGCCCTGTACGACGGCAATAAGTATTACGATGCCGATTGGTGGCCGGATACGGCGGGCATTATGACCACGTGGTACAACGCGAAGATCGCCCCGCTCGAAGGTATGAACATCGCGGGTACCATCTGGCATCAAGGTGAAAGTAACAGCAGTTATTCGGATATGTACGATGAGGCGATCGCCGTGCTGAAAGACAGTTGGGGCGACGTGTTCGGGTATCCCGACGGGGATATGCCGCTCATCTTCGCACAGATCTCGCCCTACAACTACGGCATCGGTAAGGCGACCATCGGTTACCTTTCGGAATACATGGAACGCGGCTGGGCGGTGTGCGACGCCGCAACCACCGCTATGCTCCCGCTGTACGACTTGCCGCTTGAGCATATGCTCGGATCCGACACCTCCGATCCCATCCACCCGCGTATCAAAACACCCGTAGGTGAGCGATACGCGCTGGCGGCACTGAACATGGTGTACGGCGGACACGGTGAATACACCGCCCCCGTGTATCAGTCGATGGAGATCAAAGACGGTGCCGTGTACGTCACCTTCGACCGCGTGGGTGACGGGCTTCGCAGTTTGGACGGCAGTGCCGCACTTCACGGCTTCACCGTCGCGGGGGCGGACGGTATTTACGTGAATGCCGAAGCAGTCGCCGTGGACGAAGACACCGTGAAGGTATGGAACCGCTACGTGGCGGAACCCCAAAACGTGATGTACGCGTTTGACGACTTCGCGCAGGCGGCCAATCTCGGCAACTCGGTCGGCATTCCCGCCTCCCCCTTCCGCACCGCCGAACCGAACGACACGGTAAACGCGCAGGATAAAAACAGCACCCGCTTTACGGCGCAGGATTGGATGTACGCCGACCGCGACGTGTGGGTATACGACGAGACCAATACGACAAACTACAAATACGGTTACCGCCCCTCCTTCAAGGTAGTAAGCGGCCGTTACAGTTACGACACCAACATCAAAGCGGAAGGCACCGCCTCACTGCGCGTGGAGTTTGACGGCGACTTCTTCGTCTCCCCCGTTCTGACCTATCCGCAGACGGCGGGAAAGTGGGGCAACTTCAAGACGCTGTCGGTCAGTCTTTTGAACCCCTCCGCCACCGACGTGAGCCTTTCGCTCACACTGACGAGCGGCGGGAAACAATACGACGTACCCCTGCTCGACGGCGGCAGTGCCGAACTCCTTTCAGGCGGCACCAAATTCAAGGTGTACACCTTTGCACTGGATAAATTGACCTTGAACGGCACCGCCGTTGCCAATCCCAAAGCCGTGTTGAACGGGGTCAGCGGCGCGACCTTTAAGGGTACGTCGGACGGTGTCGGCACGCTGTTCTTCGACGCCTTCTCCTTCGGTCTGACCGACGCGACAGTGACGGATGCCGCCGTGAACAACGAAGCACCCGACGCACTTGCCTCCTTTGACGATCTGCTGGAGGCCATTCACGAAGCCGCCAACGTCGACGAAACGCTCTTTACCATCGAATCGGTGATCCGTCTGGAGACGGCACTCGAAAATGCGAATGACGTGTACGGACAGACCCCGCCCGCATCCCCGCTCGCCGTGACGGACACGCTGGCGGCACTGCGGGCCGCGATCGACACGCTCGAACTGTTGCCGCCGCCCAACGCTTTGCTCGGCGATGTGAACGGGGACGAGAAAGCGGATTCCACCGATGCGCGTCTTACCTTGCAATACGCGGTGAAGAAGATCGGTGCGGACAAGTTGGATCTCACCGTGGCAGACGTGAACGGAGACGGCAAAGCGGATTCCACCGACGCGCGACTCATATTACAGTACGCAGTGAAAAAGATCAGCAAATTCCCCGCGGAAAACTGACACTTGTAATTTTTAGAAAATCTGGTACAATACAAAAAGAACGTTTATTAGCAGAGGAGACTTTTTCGTGGATACTCAAAAACCTAAGTTTTATTTGACCACCGCCATTGCCTATGCATCCTACAAGCCGCACTGCGGCAACTGCTATGACATCGTACTGGCGGATGCGATCGCGCGGTATAAGCGCCTTTGCGGTTACGATGTGCATTTTCTGACCGGTTCGGACGAACACGGCCAGAAGATCGAAGACGCCGCCCGTGAGCAGGGGCTCTCTCCGCAGGCCTATGTGGACGGGATGTCGGCGCAGATCAAGGCGGTATGGGATTCACTGAACGTGACCTACGACCGTTTCATTCGCACCACCGATGAAGATCACGTCAAGGCCATCCAGGCCATCTTCAAGAAGTTGTACGATCAGGGCGATATCTATAAGAGCGAGTACGAGGGCAAATACTGCGTGCCGTGTGAGTCTTTCTTCACCGCTTCGCAGTTGAAAGACGGTTGCTGTCCCGATTGCGGCCGTCCCGTGACCGATGCGAAGGAAGAAGCGTATTTCCTGCGTCTGTCGAAGTATCAGGATCGCCTGCTGGAGTACTACGAGGAGAACCCCGATTTCTTCCAGCCCGAATCCCGCAAGCACGAAATGATCAACAACTTCTTAAAGCCGGGTCTCGCCGATCTGTGCGTGTCCCGCTCTTCCTTCACCTGGGGTATTCCCGTGGAGTTTGATCCGCGTCACGTCACTTACGTATGGCTGGATGCACTGTCCAATTACATCACGGGCGTGGGGTACCATCCCGACGGGTGCGGCGAGTTGTACGACCGTTTCTGGCCTGCCGACCTGCACGTTATCGGCAAAGACATCGTGCGTTTCCACACCATCTACTGGCCCATCATTCTGATGGCGCTCGGCGAGCCGTTGCCCAAGCAGGTGCTCGGCCATCCGTGGCTTCTGTTCGGCGAGGATAAGATGAGCAAATCCAAGGGCAACGTGGTGTACGCCGACGAGTTGGCGGAGCGTTTCGGCACCGATGCGGTACGTTACTATCTGCTCTCCGAGATCCCCTTCGCGCAGGACGGCACCATCACCTACGAGGCCTTCATCGCAAAGTTCAATACCGACCTTGCGAACACGCTCGGCAACCTGGTCAACCGTTCCATCGCCATGACCAATAAGTATTTCGGCGGCATGGTCGCGCGTCCCGCGGCCGTGGAACCGCTCGACGAAGAACTGCGCGCCGCCGTCGCGGATACGGTGCGGGATTTCGCCGCCCGTATGGATGCCTATCACAACGCGGACGCGGCAGATGTGCTGATGAATCTTGCGCGCCGTTGCAACAAGTACATCGATGAGACCGCCCCGTGGGTGCTCGCGAAAAACGAGGAAGACCGTCCGCGTCTTGCGGCGGTGCTCTACAACCTGCTCGAAAGCATCCGCGTGCTGGCTATTTTGATGGCGCCGTTTATGCCCGCTACCGCCGATGCGATCTTCGACCAGTTGCAGGTCTCCCGCGATACCATGAACTACGACACCCTCACCTTCGGCACGTCCGACACCTTCACTGTGGGCGAAGCGAAGCCGCTGTTCCAGCGTCTGGATGCCGAAAAGGTGTTGGCGGAGTTGGAGGCAGAACTGCAGGCGAAGATGAAGGCGGCGGCCGCCGCCAAAGAACCGGATGCACCCGCATTCGCCCCCATTCTGCCCGAGATCGCGTTTGACGATTTCGGCAAGATCGACCTGCGGGTGGCCGAAGTCGTGGAGTGCGAGCCGGTGAAGAAGGCGAAGAAACTGTTGAAACTCACTTTGGACGACGGCAGCGGCACCCCCCGCACCGTGTGTTCGGGTATTGCGAAATGGTACACCCCCGACGAGTTGAAAGGCCGCCGTGTGGTGGTGGTTGCCAACCTGAAGCCCGCCGTGCTGTGCGGCGTGGAATCGGCGGGTATGATCCTTGCCGCCGACACACTGGACGAAAACGGCGAAGATGCGGCACGCGTGCTGTTTGTGGACAACCTGCCCGTCGGCAGTAAACTGCGCTGATATGACAGCACAGATCTTTGACTCCCACGCGCACTACGACGATGCGGCGTTTGACGCCGACCGCGAGGACTTGCTCGCCGCCCTGCCTGCGGGCGGGGTATGCGGGGTGGTCAACGCCGCCTCCGACGTGGAGTCTGCCCGCCGCTCGTTAGTGCTTGCAGAAACTTACCCGCATATGTACGCTGCCGTGGGCATCCATCCCGAAGCGGCAAACACATACAGCAACGAAGCGTTGACCGCGCTTGAAACGATGGCGGCACACCCGCGCGCCGTCGCTATCGGGGAGATCGGGCTGGACTACCACTGGGAGGGCAACCCGCCCCGCGAGGTGCAACGTGCTTGCTTTGAAGCGCAATTGCAACTGGCGTGCCGTCTGTCACTCCCCGTTATCGTGCACGATCGCGATGCTCACGAAGATACCCTCACCCTGCTTCAAAAATATCGCCCGCAGGGCGTGCTTCACTGCTTTTCGGGCAGTGTGGAAATGATGCAAGAAGTGATAAAACTGGGCATGTATATCGGGCTCGGCGGTGCCACGACGTTCAAGAATGCGAAAAAGCCTCTTGCCGTCGCGGTGGCCGTGCCCGCCGAGCGTTTGTTGCTCGAAACGGATGCGCCGTATATGGCACCCGTTCCCTGCCGCGGACAGCGGTGCGATTCGCGTATGATCGCGCACACCGCGGCGGTGATCGCCGCCGCACGCGGCATCAAAACCGAAGTATTGTTACAACAAACGGAACAAAACACCCGTCGGCTGTTCGGGTTATAAGAGTATTGGCGAGTATTTTAACAAAGGCTGAGCGGAAATCCGCCTTTCCAAAACGCGGTTCGGGTTTCATTGCTCACCCTACAAAGGAGGATATCTATGAAATTCCTTGTTATGGGCTGTAACGGTATGGCGGGACACATGATCTCGCTCTACTTAAAGGAACAAGGCCACGATGTGATCGGCTTCGCAATGGAGCCGTCCCGCTACGTCACCACCATCGTGGGTGACGCCACCAAATTTGACGACGTCAAAAATATGGTGCTCACGGGGGAATACGACGCGGTCATCAACTGCATCGGTCTGCTCAACCAGTTTGCGGAAAACAATCACCCGATGGCGGTGTTGCTCAACGGCTACCTGCCGCATTTCTTGGCGCACATCACCCGTGAGACCCCGACGCAGATCATTCACATGAGCACCGACTGCGTGTTTTCGGGCAAAACGGGCGGCTATACCGAAGATTCCGTGCCCGACGGCACCTTGTTTTACGACAAGTCCAAAGCCATCGGCGAGTTGGACGATGAGAAGAATATCACCCTGCGCAACTCCATCATCGGCCCCGATATCAACGAAAACGGTATTGGTCTGCTCAACTGGTTTATGAAGCAGGAAGGTCCCGTGAACGGGTTTACGGGTGCGATCTGGACGGGCCAGACCACCCTGCAGCTCGCCAAAACGATGGAGGTCGCCGCGCGCACCCGCGCACACGGTCTGTACAACACCGTCCCCGCCTCTTCCATCAACAAATACGACCTTTTGTGTCTGTTTAACAAGCACATCCGCCGTGAGCCTATCGACGTTCAACCGCTGGAACGTTTTGTGGCGGACAAGTCGTTGGTACGCACCCGCTTCGACGGATTTGATTATGTGATTCCCGATTACGAAACGATGGTGAAAGAACTGGGTGACTGGATGCGCGACCACAAGTCGATGTATCCGCATTACGATCTGTAAGGAGTGTATATAATGACTACGAAAAAACTGCGGCTGATGACCATCGTGGGCACCCGCCCCGAGATCATCAAAATGTCCGCCATCATCAAAAAGTGCGATCGGTATTTTGACCACATTCTGGTACATACGGGCCAGAACTATGACTACACCCTGAACGAGGTCTTTTTTAAGGATCTGGGTCTGCGTGCGCCCGACCATTATCTCGGCGTGGTGGGCGAGAACATCGGCCAGACGATGGGCAACGTCATTGCAAAATCGTATGAACTGATGGCAGAGTTGCGCCCCGACGCACTTATCGTGCTGGGCGACACCAACTCGTGTCTGTCGGTCATTTCCGCCAAACGTTTGAAGATCCCGGTATTCCACATGGAAGCGGGCAACCGTTGCAAGGATGAAAACCTGCCGGAGGAAGTCATTCGCCGCATCGTGGACGTGACGAGCGACGTCAACCTCTGCTATTCCGAAAATGCGCGCAAATACATTTTGGACAGCGGTGTCCGTCCCGAGTACACCCACGTGGTCGGTTCCCCGATGGCGGAAGTGCTGGACGAGTGCCTGCCGAGCATTCAAGCGAGCACCGTACTCGAAGATCTGGGACTCGAAGCAGGTCGTTATATTCTCCTCTCGGCTCACCGTGAAGAAAATATCGACATTGAACAGAACTTCTTCTCGCTGATGAACGCGGTCAACACGATGGCAGAAACTTACGATATGCCCATTCTCTACTCCTGCCACCCGCGCAGCAAAAAGTTTATCGAACAACGCGGCTTCGTGTTTGACCGCCGTGTCATTCAACATCAGCCGCTCGGTTTCTTCGATTACAACAAACTGCAACAAAACGCGTTTTGCGTCGTGTCGGACAGCGGTACCGTGCCGGAGGAAGGTGCGTACTTCAAGTTTCCTGCCGTCTCCATCCGCACCTCCACCGAACGCCCCGAAGCCATGGAACGCGGTGTGTTTACCGTCGGTTCGATCACGGCTGAACAGGTGTTACAGGCGGTGGATCTCGCCGTCAGTATGCACCAAAACGGGGATGACGGCAGTGACGTACCCGCCTACACCGATAACAACGTTGCCACCAAGGTGGTCAAGATCATTCAAAGTTACACCGGTATCATCAACAAGATGGTCTGGCGCAAGGGATAATATAACCATAACAAAAGAGGCTGTTGCAGTATGTGAACTGCAACAGCCTCTTTTGTTATAGATACAAGCGCAGGTCGTCCATCAGTTTCTGCTCTTCGGTGATGAGTGAGGCGGCCATATCCATTGCTTTTCCGTCTGCGTGCGGCAGACGGTTGATATCCTCGCTCAAGGTCTGAATACCCATGTTGCACCCGTTGATGGTGAGTTTTGCCACCTGATGGTCGCGGTTATCACTGTCCATCAGCATCCGCATTTCGGTGGTGAGCCACACGCTCGCCCGCGCCATCAGATTCGGGTCGGCTGCCTCGGTGCCGTGGTTACGCAGGGCTTCTCCCACGTTTTTCCCCAGCGCACGGTGCCGCTCAAGGGTCTCTTCCAATCGTTTGCGTAATTTGTCGCTTTCGGCATGATCCAGCACCTGCTCAAACGAGTTGATGGCGGTAACGGTGCCGCGATGACAACTTTGCAACAATTCAACGGTATCGTTCATATATATTCCTCCTTTTGAGGATAGTATACCCGCTTTATTCTCCCACATACACCCGCGCCGCCAACACGGTAATGTCGTCTTCGTGCCCACCCTTCGCCTGCTGCAGGCGGCGGGCGGCGGATGCCACCTTTTCCGCTAAGTTCTGCATACTGCCTTTTTGCGCATCGTAGTCCCGCAGGATCTCTTCGGCGGCGGCGACGCTTTCACTCACCGCACCGTCGCTGAACAGTAAAAGTACGTCGCCGCTTGCCAGTTGATCCTCGCTGCGGGCAAAGGCGACTTCCCGCAAAATGCCGAGCGGCAAAGAAGACGGCTCCACCCGACTGACCCGACCGCCGCTGAACAGGAGAGACACCGCCGCCCCCGCTTTCAAAAAGGACGTTTTACCCGTAAAGGGATCGATCATCGCCACATCCAGCGTGGCAAGGCTCTCGCTGCCGCCTTTGACCATCAGCGCCGCATTCACCATACGCAATACGCTGTCTGCCCCAAAGCCTGCCTGCAACAGGCGGGCGGTAAGCCCCGCCGTCATCGCGCCGTCCACGGCGGCGCGGCCGCCGCATCCCATACCGTCGGAAAGTACCATCACGGTACGCCCTTCGGCATCGGTGAACACTTCGGCGGCATCGCCGCACAGCCGCTCACCCGAACAGGTGAGTTGGGCTTGTCCCACTGCCACTTTGTAGCGCGGGCGTTCGCGCAGCAGTACCCGTGCCGCCGACCCCATGCGGGTGATCTGCGGAGGTTGGAACACACGCCCGCACACCTCGTTTAACTGCTGTCGCCACATCGCTTCATCAATGGAAAACGCGGTATCCGACAGCATCATATCCACCGTCATACGCCGTCCCGCGCCGACGGTACACAGCACTTCGCCAAGCGGCAGGGAGAAACGATCGCACACCTCCCGCACCCTTGCCGCCGCCACCTCGTCCACCGTGACGGTATCGGAGAACACCTCTGACAGCTCGCCGAGCATCGATGCCATGGCATAAAACTGGTCGCCTGCCACCGCGCGAATCTCCGAAAGACGGCGAAAGGCATTTTCCCGCATGACAAACCGTCCGTACCCTTCGTTGATACGGTCGGTGATGCCGCTCGCCTGCGGGCAGTCTTTCAGCGTTCCTTTCAACTGTTCACGGGAGATCTTCCCTTCCTCACGTAAGGTGGCGGTGAGGGCGTTGAAAGCCGCCATCGTGTTGTCAAAACCGTTCTGCCAGCAGGCAGTATACCGCGTACAACGACGGCAGATATCCTCCGACACCTCGCGGCAGAGCGTACCGATATCCGGCGCACTGATCGCCGCCATACGGCGGGAGACGGTATCCACCGTACCCGCCACCTCCTGCATCGCGCGGGCGGCGTAATCCAGCCGCCACACCACCGAGCGGCGCAACCCTTCCACCGCCGGCATCTCCCGCCCGCGCAGAAAAAAGCCGTTGATACGGCGATCCAGCGAGGTGGGAAGCAGTAAAAACAGTACACTGCCCACCGCCGTTTCGTACACCGTGCGGGCAACGGTCATCCCGTCTCCGCTTGCCATCACCACCAAGGTGGAGGCGATCAAAAAGATGCCCGCCGCCGCAAAACGGTTCACCCGTGCCATCACCCCTGCCGCAAGGCCGCCGAAAGCGAGTGCGATCGCCACCGCCCCGTCGTCGGGCGAAGTGAGCCACAGCGCCGTGCCGAGTGCCACACCCGCGATGCCGCCGCCCTGTTCCTTGCCGCTGCGCGCAAACAGCAGTACCGCGACCCCCGCCAGTACCCGACCGAGCGAAATGCCGCCCGGTGCGACCGCTGTCAGAGACATGACCGCCACCGCCGCCACGGCGGAAACAGCCACCTGCTCGGACGGTATCAAGCCTTTTTCCGACGTCTCACTGTTGCGCAACAAACGGTCTGTCACCGCGCACAGGTGAGCAAACCCACCCGACAATGCCCCTTCGCACACCAAGGCGGAGGCGGTGTAGATACTGATACCGTTTGCCGTCTGCACGGCCAGCCCCGCCGTAAGCGCAGCAACAAATCCCGCGATCGGCGGCATCAAGCGGGCGGCGATCGGCCCCTTGATGCCGCTAAACGACCAACGTATCCCCGCCGCCACCGTAACCGCCGCGAGATAGCGAAACAAGAACAGCACGTCCCCGCCGAGCACGTACCCGACCGACACGGCGGCCCAGGTGAGCAAAGCTCCCGCACCGCCTGCCGATGCCGCAAGCCCCACCCCGAACGGTGACAGCCCGCCGTACACGCTCACGCGGGGAGTGAGTATCCCCATCACCGCCCAAAACAGCGCCACCGCGATCGGACGCGCCGCCGCCCCGCTTCCCGCAGAGGCTATCGCTTTTTCCTTCAATGTCATCCACATCCCTTTGGACTTTTTGGTTTCATTATACGGGAAGGGGCGTACCTTTTTTGTCGCAACGGGAAGACGCCGTAAAATTTGTTCTGTTCCGTGTCACTCACGCATAAGATGGAGGGAAGGAAAACTGCGAAAGGGATGGATAAAACCATGACACACTATCATCCGGAAGGTCATTTGATCGCCACCGCGAAAAACCGTGCCGCGTTGGCTTCGGCAGCGGCGTTGCGGGAGGCGATGCTCGTCGGCACCGTGCTTGAAGCACGCGTTCTGCGCTGCGATGCCGACCATAATCTGTTCGTAGAATTGCCCTGCGGCGAGGGGATCATCCCCTACACCGAAGGAGCGGTGGGGATCGCGGAGGGCACCACCCGCGACATCGCCCTCATCTCCCGCGTGAGCAAGCCCGTCTGCTTCACGGTGCAGGCGGTCGAAGAGACGGGCGGCGACGTGCGGGCGATCCTCTCCCGCCGCACGGCGCAGGAAAAATGTCGGCGGGAATACCTCTCCCGTCTGACCGTAGGGGACATCATCCCCGCCCGCGTGACCCGTCTTGAATCTTTCGGTGCGTTTTGCGATATCGGGTGCGGTCTGCCCGCACTGATGCCGATCGCGGGCATTTCGGTCAGCCGTATCCCCCACCCCGCCGACCGTTTTTCGGTGGGCGACAACATCTTTGCCGTGGTCACCTCACTGGAAGGCGGGCGGGTATGTCTGTCGCAGCGCGAACTGCTCGGCACGTGGGAGGAAAACGCCGCGCTGTTTCGCGCGGGTGAAACGGTGGCGGGTATCGTGCGATCGGTGGAACCGTACGGCATCTTCGTGGAACTCACCCCCAACCTCGCGGGACTTGCGGAATGGCGGGAAGGCGTGCAGTCGGGGCAACGGACGGGGGTGTACATAAAAAGTATTCTTCCCGCACGCATGAAACTGAAACTCGTCATCATCGACACGCAGGATAACGTGCCCGCACCCCCGCCGAAACTGCACTATTTTATCACCGAAGGACACCTCACCTATTGGCGTTACTCCCCCGCCGATTGCGAAAAGCGGGTGGAAACACTGTTTGTCGACACTTGACAATTTCGCAATCGGTGATACAATAAAATGGAAGTATATATTAGGGGGAATCCGTATGAAAACCGTTATGACTACCGCCGTATTCGGATATGACCGTCCATACGACGAAAATATTCGCCGTCTCGCCGCCGCCGGATTTGACGGTATTGATCTGTGTATCGGCAACCAAAGCCCGTTCTACGGCACCGAGTGGGAAGGCTATGCCAAACTGCTGCGGGACACGGCATCGGAAGTCGGTGTTACCTGCACTCATTCGCACCTGCCGGATATCCGCGTACTGTCGCCCGAAACGTTCGGGAATGCGTTTCGCGGTCTCGCCGCCACGGGGGTCGGTTGCACCGTTATCCACCCCGTGTGGCAGGAAAACGAGCAGGTCATCCACGACGAAGACGAGTTCTTCAGCATCAATCTGCCGCTGTACAGATCCCTGCTTCCCGCGGCGGAGAAGTACGGTATCAAGATCTTGTGTGAAAACCTGCTGTGGGGTCCTTCGCTGGATCCCGTCGTCATGTCCAAATTACAGGACGAGTTGAACTCCCCCTTCTTCGGCTGGTGCTTCGACGTGGGACACGCGAACGTGTTCGACATTCAAGCCGCCGACCTGATCGGTTTGAACGCCCCCTCTTCCCTGCATATTCATGATAACAACGGCGGCAAGGAGGGCGATATCGAACGCCGCCACGCCAGCATGTACACCGACCTGCACCTGCTGCCGTATGAAGGCAGTATCAATTGGATGGCGTTTGCCCACGCGTTGCACGACATCGGTTATCAAGGCGATTTCGTGCTGGAAGCCACCAATTCCGACAAGATCGAAGACGTGGACGCACGCATGAAAGCACTGTACGACACGGCACTGCGTATCCGTGCGATGATCCCCGTAAACAACTAAAAAATCGCCCCGCACCGTTTTGAACGGTGCGGGGCGGTTTTTACTTTTTATCTATGAACCGCGCCAAGGCTCCCTTGTGTAAAGGGAGCTGTCAGCGAAGCTGACTGAGGGATTGTTTTATCGCCGTATCAATGTGGTCGCATACACCACGAAAGTTTTGGTTAACTTCGTTGTTAGGAATACGAATGATCGTCAATCCATAACTTTCAAGAAAAGCGGTACGTTCCATATCTTTTTCGATATTATGCTTCTCATAGTGCTGTGAACCATCCAGCTCTATCACCAACTTAGCCTCTGCGCTATAAAAATCTGCAATATATCTCCCCAACACTTTCTGTCGCGAAAAACGAACAGAATGGGTTCGCAAAAATCATACCAAAGATGACGTTCTTCCCCGGTCATTTCTTTTCGCAACTGCTTTGCCAGCGGAACCAAACGTTTATTATGCTTATACTGCATAACAATCCCTCCGTCACGGCTTTGCCGTGCCACCTCCCTTTACACAAGGGAGGCTGAGCCTCTTCTCACTCGATCGGCTCCACCGTCAATGCAGTAACGTCCGCTTCCCCGTCGCACCACCGCAGTTCCACCGTGTTGGTGCAGCCCGCTTTCAGCGGCAGGGTAAAGTGCGCTTCCTCATCGGGCAACAGATTGATATACGACCAATCCTCGGCATTCACCACCAGCCGCACGCGGGTGTGCGCCTGCTCGCCGTGGGTAATGTGCAACTGCGCCCGCCCGCCGAAGCCTTCCACCTTGGTATAGCGCACACCGCCTTCCTCGTGAAGCGGTGCGGTGTACGTCTTGGTGCGGACATCCCGCACGGGCGGCTCACCCACCGCGGCACAGGACACGGCGGTCTGCTTGACCAAACGGATATCGCCGTTCTCCTCAAAGAACAACTCATCCACGCATACCGAGCGCAGATTCCCGCGTCCCGAGATGGAACAATTGTGATAAAACGCATACCAATGCCCTTTGTACTCCACCACCGAACCGTGGGAGGTGTCACACCCCGTGGGGGCGAGGTAGATGCCCTTATACTCCCACGGGCCGAGCGGTGACGCCGACGTCGCATAACACAGGCGGTTGTTCCCTTCCAAATTATCGGAATAGGTCATGTAATAGAGGCCATTCCGTTTGAACACCCATGCCGCTTCGTGGAAATCGTGCAGACCTTCCATTTCGTACACGTCGCCGTCCACTGTCAGCATATCCTCACACAAACGGCATCCGCGAGGCATCGCGCCGCCGCCGAAATAGAAATAGGACACCCCATCGTCGTCGATGAAGATGCACGGGTCGATCATACACCAACCGCCCACCTTCGCGCCGTCCCGCATTTTCACGTAACCAATGTCGCGAAAGCCTTTTTGCGGGTGGTCACTCACCGCCACGCCGAACACCCAACTGTCGTTCCAGTGGCTGTCGGTGGGGTGCGGATAGTAAAAGTAATATTTTCCATGCTTAAACCCGCAATCGGGCGCCCACATAAACCCGCCTTCAGGACGTCCCCACGGCACGTCGTCCGAGCGCAGGATCTCGCCCTCGTCACGGAAATGCACCATATCCTCCGTGGAAAACACGTGATAGCGGTCCATACGGTCGCACCCGGCGGGCGGATCCATATCGTGGGAGGCGTAAATATACAGTACGCCGTCCTGCCCCACCACCGCCGAGGGGTCGGCGGTATAGATGGTAGAAATAATGGGTTTTGCAATGTCGGTCGGTCTTGTCAGGTCCATATTCGTCACTCCTTTTTTCTACTATACCATAACTTACCGCCAAAAATCAATACGCAATATGCACACGTGTCAACGCGGTTAGGCAGAGGAGGCATATCCGAACCCGATGTTAACGGGCCGATTTTCCCCTCGGCTGT
>CAZESL010000023.1:0-24369 GCA_964515215.1 uncultured Eubacteriales bacterium | reverse complement strand
TTCTTTTTGTCTGTTAAGTGATATGCTGACTAAAGTCAGCGTGATATTTTCTTTTTAAAATTCCTCACCTATGGCGAGATATTTAAAAAAGAAAGTGATATTAAACCCTTACGGGTTTAGTGATATTCTATTCGCCATAAACTGTCCAAAGGACAATATCACTATGCGTAGCATAATATCACTGCGAAGCAATATAACTCGCCGTTAGGCGAATAGAGTTGTAGAAATGTTCGCTAAGAACATTTCTACAAGTTGCAGGGATCTTTTTATAAGACCGCTGTTGCAATAAGGAAATAAATGGTCAGTGAAATGGCGTCCACCACCGTCGTAATAAACGGACTGGCCATTACTGCGGGGTCGAAACCGATGCGCTTCGCGAGGATCGGCAGGGAACAGCCCACGAGTTTCGCGGTAAACACGGTAGCGACCAGCGTCATACTGATCACGCCTGCCGCCGCCAAACTTACATGATGTTGCATCAGCAAGTTGTCTACCAATAGGATCTTCAAGAAATTAGCAGCCGCTAACGCCACACCGCATAGTACGGAAACGCGCATCTCCTTCCACAAAATTCGCGGAATGTCGTGCGGTGTGATGTCGCCGAGTGCCAAACTGCGAATGATGGTGACCGATGCTTGACTGCCCGCATTACCGCCCGTATCCATCAACATGGGAATAAACGCCGTCAGTACGGGAATGCTTTGTAACGCCGTTTCGAAGGATGTGATGATCGCCCCCGTAAAGGTGGCGGAGATCATCAGCATCAAGAGCCACGGCATACGCTGTTTCCAAATGCTCCACACGCCGGACTTGATATACGGACGCTCACTGGGAAGCATGGCCGCCATTTTCTGGATATCTTCGGTCGCTTCGTCTTCCATAACGTCCATCGCGTCGTCAACCGTTACGATACCGACCAAACGGTTTTCACCGTCCACAACAGGCAGTGCTAAAAAGTCATAACGATTGATCATGTGTACCGCTTCTTCTTTGTCGGCTATCGTCGAGATATACAACACGTTGGAATCCATGATATCTTCAATGCGGGCACGCTCATCCGCCAGCAGGATGTCCTTCGCCGTCACGTAACCGAGCAGTTTGCGATTGGTATCTGTCACGTAACAGGTGTAGATCGTTTCCTTATCCACGCCAACGGTGCGAATACGCGCGATGGCATCCGCCACCGTAAGATGTTTTTTCAAGTCCACGTATTCGATGGTCATAATACTGCCGACGCTGTCTTTGGGATATTGCAGAATGTTGTTTACCCATTGACGCGTCTGTGCATCCGATTGACGTAAAATACGTTTGACCACTGTGGCGGGCATCTCTTCAATAATGTCCACCGCATCATCCAAATACAGTTCGTCAAAGATTGCTTTGAGTTCGTAATCAGAAAACGCTTTGATGAGTGCTTCTTGGTCTTCGCTATCCATTTCAACGAACACTTCTGCCGCCAGTTCTTTTGGCAATAAGCGGTAAAACAGCGGCATCTGCTTTTCCGAAAGCAGACCGGCCAGTGTCGAAAGATCCTGCGGTGTCAGCGGCAACAGCATTTCACGCAATGCCACAAAACGTCGTTCTTCCAGCATGGTCACCACGACTTCTGCCGCTTCATCAAACGTTTCGGTCGAAAAAATAAATTCAGCCATACAAATCCATCCTTTCCAAAATAGTATGCACCGATTGGGTGCGGTGCAAAAAGGGTGCGGACCTGTATGGCGCAATTCGATGATATATATGGAGAACAAACCACTACCGAGCACTGACAGCGATGTCTGTACTCAACTTCATATATACCTCGATCGCGCACATACATCTACTGTCCGTATCCATCGTGACGTTCCCTCCTTTTGGTTTAAAAGTCCCTTTCATATTACATCTTCTCATGTGAAAAGTCAAGTGTTTTTGGATATTCCGTGCGTGGTGAGAGACACTGTATTCGAGAGGAGTGATTGCGACGAAACGCTGCCGTATACTTCTGTACACCCTCACCGTCGCCAACGTAATGATAACGTATGCGGTGACGCACTATACCGTACCGCCATACACCGCCATCGCCTTGCTTGCGATCGTACCGGCAGACTTGTTACTTCGCGCACCGCTGAAGTATTCTGCCGCAACGGCTTGCAGTACGGTGTACAAAAGGGGAGAGGGGAATACAGCAGAAAAGAATCGAATAATACGATCACGCAAAGCGATCATGTTACAGTTGTGGTTGTGGAAAACACGTCTGTGGCGATATGCCGTGGCGTTTATCCCGGTTGCCTGTCTGCGTATTTTAAGCGACCGTGTGTATGTGCTCGCCTTGCCGTACGATTCGCAAGTAGTTTCTGCCGTAACCGTGGTAATTTCCTATATTATCCTCATTTTAGGTATAGCACTGGTGGAACTATGTATGTTCCGCTATATGGCAGTATGGTACCTGTTACCGCTGTGCGAATCGGCAAAACAAGCGGTACGCTTGGCGAAAACGCTCTCACAGTATCGTTTGGAAGAAATTGCCGAACTTTGTTTACGCACCTTGCCCTTTTCGGCCGCACGCGCCTCCTGGGTCTCGCATCAGCTGAATCGTTCCAAACACGCGTATAATTTTTTTGAAAATGCGAAAACTGTTAATGGCACGTTCGGTGGTGCCTCGGTTTAACCGGAACTAAATTGTATGGAGGATGACGTAATGGACGACCGTCAATACAGCAACAAGAACCAAAACAAAAATCAGAATCAGAACAAGAACCAAAATCAGAACCCGCCGTATCAGCAGAAGAAGGATGAACAAAACCGTAACAGCAACAGCAATAACAATAGCAATAGCAAAAACAGCAACAGCAACAAAAACGACCGTATGTAAACAAAAATGCAGACCGCACGGTCTGCATTTTTTATTCTTCATATTCCGCAACGATCATTTGTATGCGATCGCGCAGTTCTTTCAAACGGTCGGTATCGCCGTTACTTACCAATGAAACCTGTACGTGTTCAGTCAAAATGGCTTCGGGAAACAAGAAATTCCCGAACGCTTCCGGACGTGACACGTGAACAGGGATGTTTTTCGCCTTGCTTTCAGTGGCGATAGCGATGTTTACCGCTTCGTCATCGGTTGCGGCAACACACAACACCGACGTGGTGCAATCGCTGCGATAATACTTGCGCGGAATATAGCGAATGCGATGTTCCGCATCCAATTGCGCTAAGCGATCGCACAGCGAGGGACTGATCACTGTGACTTTCGCGCCGAATTTCAGTAAGGTTTCGGTTTTATCGGCCGCATACTCACCGCCGCCAAACACCGTACAGTTGTTGCCGTTTAGATCGATATACAGAGGAAATCCGTGCTTCACGATGAACGTCACCTCTCAAAACCTACAAAATAGGATATATATCAGCATTATACCATATACTTTTACAAATGGCAAGTGTTTTCCCTTTGCATTATATATTCATAATTACAAGCGGTACTGTCATATGCTATCCTGTACCGATCGTCTTAAAATATCCCGTTGAAAGGAGAACATCAAATGCCCAGTTTGTTTTTAAGCCCGTCTACTCAAGAATTCAATCCGTACGTGATCGGCGGTACCGAGGAGCAGTATATGAATGAGGTGGCCGATGCTATGGAACCGTACTTGGTCTCCAACGGCATACGGTTTACGCGCAATGATCCGAACGCCTCGTTGTCGCAAGCCATCAATCTATCCAACAGTGCCGTTTACGATCTGCATTTAGCGCTTCATTCCAATGCGGCACCGCCCGCATTGTCCGGCACATTACAGGGAACCGACGTGTACTATAACGCGGCAAGTGCACGCGGACGTGATGCGGCGGAGATCATTGCAGCTAATTTTAAGCAGATATATCCCGACCCGTCACGGGTGAAAGCTGTTCCCAACAGCACCCTTGCCGAACTTGTACGTACCAACGCACCTGCCGTGTTGATTGAAATTGCGTATCACGACAACGTCGAGGACGCTACGTGGATCGTGAACAACATCTCGTCTATTGCGCGGAATTTGGTGCAATCGCTTACACAGTATTTCGGTATTCCGTTCGTCGAAGCGCAAACGCCGCAGACCGAGACCGTCACAACGGCAGGCGGCGCACTTAACATACGTGCACGTCCGAACACCACGTCTGCCATACTGGGAACCGCACCCAACGGTGCACCCATCACGGTACTCGGCGAATGGATGGATTGGTACGTCGTAAACTACAACGGACTGATCGGTTATGCGTATGCGGAATTCATTCAGTAGGTTTCTTTTGAGGTTTGGGTGTTTTTCCCGCCAGCGGATTGGCGTCGGCGGCTTTGCGGATCTGATCGCCCGAAAGATGCGTGTAGATCTCGGTCGTGCCGAGATTTTCATGTCCCAGTACCTCTTGCAATACGCGTATATCCACGTGACCGTGCTGATACATCAGCGTGGCTGCCGTGTGACGTAATTTGTGGGTAGACAATTGTTCTGCGCCCGGCACCTTTGCCAAATAGCCCTTCACAACAAAATGTACCCCTTGCAAACTAATGCGCTGTTTGATTCGACTGAGAAACAGCGCATTTTTATTTTTCGCATCCACGCCTTCGGTCGGCCGCACTTTCAAATATGCCTGTAACGCTTCCCAACACGCGTCGTTCAGATACAACATACGTTCTTTATTGCCCTTGCCGCGTACGCGTAGCGTATGATCCTGACCGATATCCGTCAAATTCAGTCCCGCCAATTCCGCACGGCGTAATCCGCAATTCAGTAATAACGTCAGCATACAGTAATCCCGCTGTGCAAACGCTCCGTCCACACTCTCGAGTAATGTTTCGCTCTGCTCCAAAGACAGATACTTCGGCAGTGATTTCTTAGTTTTCGGTGTTTCTAAATTCTGCAACGGGTTGACTTCTAAAAGATGTTGCAGATCGGTCAGATACCGAAAGAACATACGCAGTGCCGTTGTCTTGCGGGCGCGGGTCTTTGCGCCGTTTTCCCGTTCGTCTTTGATGAAATTCATAAACTCGTACGCATCGTTTAACGTAACGGTACGTAAAAGATCGATATCCACATCTGAAATTGGGATCTCATCAAATTCAAGGGGAGAGGGGGCAAGCCCTCGTTTTTGCTTTAAGAACCGAAAAAACGTGCGTAGATCAATGAAATATTCGTTCATCGTCTGCGCGGAGCGCCCTTTGATCGTCTCCATATATCCAAGATACGACCGCAAAATAGGCGGACACTGTGCCAAATACTCACTTTTCATAGGTGTCACTCCTCTGTGAAACAGTTTCACATCAAATTGCCTGTCTAACGTTCCGATTGTCGTACGATTTACCGTATTTAAGCGGACAAAGGTCACCTTGGTCAAACTATGGTAGCTGCACAAAGATGCAACACCCCCAACGGCTTGCCGTTGTTTACCGTGCGATACGACCATAAACGACGCATGTCATGACAGTCCGCTACATACTCAAATTATCTATGGAAACTACGTTAGTATAAAAACGTCGTTTAACAGCGTGATTTCAAACGATGCCGACATCATTTCAAATTACGCTGTTTAATGCAGAGCCGAGATGATGACGGTTGTTCGTAAGGATATAAACAAAAATGATACAGTATTATAAATATAAGAGTCTGTTCGGGATATTGCAAACGTGCGTCAGCGGTTTAACCGATACGGGTACGCACGGCCGCGCTAATGCGTTTATATACAAAATGACGGCGATAGGTAAATAGAACGACTACACCATGTAAAGCCGCACGGACAGACGCATTATACGGCATAAAACAATATTTCTTCTCCCCTCAACTATACAAAATATTCATTTTGTATAGTTGTTGTGATAGTTCACAAAGTAACTATATCATACTCCCCGGGAAATTGCAATAATTCGCCGAAGATCCGCGAAGATTTCTTCAGCCGCCGCCAAGCGTGCTTGTGCCATGATCATCTCCAGGTGATCGATCGGATCCGCCTCACGGTACACCACATTATTGTGTAACTGCGTGACGTCATCTTCACACCGAAGAGACTTTCGATACATATACTCCTGCAGCAGTGTTTCCAAATCATTCCTCGTATGGTTCTTCTCGGTGGGACTCGATCCAGGATCGCAACTCTTCCGTGAGTACCCCTTGATAGTACGTGATCTCTTGAACATGTCCGACACCGTCTTTGTCTCGGAAGTCCCGACGTTGTTTCTTGTAGTAGGTCGGAACCATCCTCCGAAGGATGTCATTCGGGTGAAAATAGTCCGTGTCAAAGCCATCTGCGAATTCCTCCGTGTAGAAGTTTACTTCCTCGGGCTTCTTCAGTCCGAGGGACGTTCTGTATGTGTGCTGACCAAATTCTGCAAACGTTTCCTTGCTGATATACTTACTGACGTATGCACCGTAATCTCGGATCCCGCGAACTTTGCGGATCTGATTGCGGCCGTGAGGCCATGCGGCGTTCAGATCGGCGAGATCGATCTTGTTCTCATTGAACAAAATGAAGTGTACGTGTAGGCATCCTGCATTTCCCTCGATCGCGCCACGTTCTTTTTGATTCTCCAGTACGTAGACGTAATCCATAGTGTAGCCACGCCTTCGCATGTTCTGAAGGAACTGTGTAACGTCACGTTGTACCTTCTTGACGTCCAGGACGGTTTCTGCATACGTGAGCGTGAGAAATTTCATATTCGGACAGCGATTCGCCCAGATCAGACGTCGGAGCGTTTGACGCGCACGGTAGAGGTTGTCTTCCCTCTTCTCCACTTCCCCACCGTCTCCGCTTCGGATCACGTCGAACATGCGCGTCTGCCCCGCAAGGATCGGCTTCGAATATTGGTAGATCTCGATCTTGTCACCGGCAAGGATCATCTTGCTGAAAATGTGTACCTTTGCCATGTTTCTACGCCTCCCCTGCTCGATTTATGAGGTAACCTTGTGCCTGACTTTTGAGGAGATAGACAAGGACAGCGCGTGCGCGCGCGTACGCGCGCACGCGTTTATATAGGGGCGGCGTTGCCGCCCCGCCTGCGGCGATTGCCAACAAAGCGGAGTGTTTCGCGCAGCCACAAGCGCGTAGGGCGGGTCCCCCTCCCCGCCTCCAAAACGCGTCGACCGCCGGAGTCCGGCTCCCGATGAGCGACGTGCTTGCCGTTGTCCCTGCCACCCGAGCCTCTACTCTCAACTCATACCGAGCATGGGGATCTTCCGAAGGATCCACATGATCGCATCGTAGATCTTATCCATGTTGATGATCGCGATCAGGATCGGGATCCCCAATTTGATCACCGGCCATGGTATGATCACACCGACCATCCCCACATTCTCAAACAGCAGATCCATGAAGGCATCTACGGCTGACGTCCAACTCTCGGGGAAGTTCGGGATCTGAATGAAACTCAGCAGCGCCTGCAGCACTGTGCGGATCAGATCCATCAATCCTTTGATGATCACTACTCGCCACCTCCCATGATCGAATTGAGTTTACGCCGGGCAAGGTTCGCCAAACCAAACACGAAGATCACGGTCACCACGGTTTGATAAAGATCATAGAGATTAAACAACTCATGAAACCAACCGTCACCGGCAAAAGCAGTCCGAATATCTACTTCCACAGCGTCTGTCAACTTATACCCCATCACCTCAATAGCCGGGAAAGTAATAGTAGGACGATCAGGAACGTCCAAAGTCAAGAAACGGTTGAGCATATCCAGCATCAAGTCGAAAGGGTAGTAGAGCGCGCCGAAGTGCTCCGTCATCCACGTATCCCATTGATCGAAATACTCGGTAAAGTATTCGTTATTCGGTACAAAGAGATTCTTCAGACCGTCCAGTATGCCGCTGAGGAAATTATCGAAAAAACCGCCGATACGGTCACCGAGACTTGTAAAGAACCCACCGAGCGAAGACGTCAGACTTGAAAAGAACCCGCTGATCCGATCACCAAGTTCCGCAAAAAACCCCTTCTGCTTCTCTGTCTGCTGCTCCAAAGAATCGGTGATCTGATCGGTCTGGTCCTGGATGGATCCCGTGATCTCCTCCGTCTGCTTATCTATCGAATCGACTACAGCCTGCGCTGCCTGCTGTGCATCCGAAAAGATGCGATACTGTACCCCGGTTATGTACCACTGGAACGCATATACGTCCGTATACTCCGATTCCCACATACCGAAGGTAACTCGCGATAGATCTACCACCTTATCCGTGTTATTCGAAATAGTGTAGTACAACTGAACACCGCTCTGCCATGACGTTAGATCTGCAGATATGTATTTATCGAAATCGTTATCCAGGTACAAACGACACTCATACAGCGATAAGTCGATCGGAGTAAACGTGGTGCTCGTATGGATCCCCAGAGAAAGACTGTACTTTGCGGCGATCACTGCCGATTCTCCGGGCTGAATAGTCACCAACGACGTCTCCAAAGTTTCTTCATCGTAATTATTCAATTCGAGCGTCATCCAAACATCATCGATCGACGTGCTTTCACGAACGATCTTTTGCCAAGGTAACTTGATATCCGGCACTGATTTAGTCACGTACGACGCATTCTGGTTATCACCCGGATTGATCGAGTATGAGTACCGGATATTCTGAATGGTGGTATATTTCACCCATCCATCTTCCGTCAATTCGGTCACACTGGCAGCCGAAACGTTAACGGCGGAATAGAAGAGCAAAGAACACAATAAGCACAAGCAGAGTATTAACGAGAAGAATCGCATGCGTATTTTCACCGCTACTCCCCTCCCTTCGTCTCAGATCCGGCAGTACACTGTAACTATTGAACGTAGCATTTGAATACGCAAACTCGGTGTCTGCGAAACTGTACGTGCCAGAGATCTCCGTCATTTCCACGCGGGGGCCGTCGTTCTGATTGTAGTTAGATCCACCGATCGTGTACCCACTGCTGTCGATCCGGTAACAGACCGACTCCGCCGGAACGGCGAAGCTCGTCGTGCTGTTCGCGGTGATCTCCTCTTTAGAGAAGACACATTCTGCATCGTACACGGTACCGGATTCCGTCACCGTGCGGGCTATGTAATACGGGTACCCCTGACCGCGCATCTGCTCAACCAGTCCCGCTACGTACTCCAATTCCACTGCAGAAAACATCAGAGAAGCCCTCCCCTGCCGCTTACGGCTTTAACGAGTAACCCGACCGCACGTTCACACAAACCGATGAACACGGCGATCGGCGCCATACTCGCAAATGCACTTGCTACTGCTGCATAGATTCCTTCCATTTCATCCACCCCCAAACTGTGCCCAGTAGTCCACCTTCTTCGGAGATCCTTTCCATTCTTCCGAATAACGGCGCATCTTTGCAAACGTATCGTATGCATCGTAAAGCCGGGGATCATGAAACCAGAAGAAGCGCTTTTTCGTATCGACCTTCAGTTTTCCGTTCTGCTCGGTCGTATTAAACGCATCGATCAATTTGTTATACTGCAACAGACCGAAGAAGCACCTGCAGATCACGATGTTCTTCACCTGTTCCCGGAGAGGCTTAGCCATTCGGTTATACCTCTGCGACGTTCCAACGATATGCTTGCGCTGCTTCCTCTGCTGCGAGATCTCCGTCATGATATCGATATCGATGTTCTGCGATTCCAGGGAGTTCAACTCCAGATGGATCTCATCGATGAAGTACATTACCCCGGCATACCCGTTGTTGATGTTCTTCAGATCGTCAAGCCCGGTATACTCCCGCACATCATATCCTTCCGGTAACAGTTTCCGATCGATATCGGTATTCGTAACCAGGATCGACTTTGGATAACGCCGCGCCACCTCGATCACGTACGACACCCCCGAAAGCGTCTTACCTTCACCTTGAGCACCG
This sequence comes from uncultured Eubacteriales bacterium, assembly GCA_964515215.1. Taxonomy (GTDB): domain Bacteria; phylum Bacillota; class Clostridia; order Oscillospirales; family Acutalibacteraceae; genus SIG588. Next base: position 14,550 of record CAZESL010000023.1, on the reverse strand, counting down.
CAGAAGACAAGCGTACCGCATGGCTCAAAGTATTCCGGATGTTCTTTCCGAAATTTGATTTTTCGTATGATACACCGCACTAACAGCGCGGGGTTTAGACTTCCGTTCAGATCTTGCCGAAGCCCCATTGTTTACACCTCCAAATAAAAAATGAGAGGAAGTCCCCCCAACGACAAAAAAAGGACTTCCTCCCAACAGGGGAGATACTTAGATGCTGATACGACCGCCCTTGAATGCGGAACTGATCATGCGGACAACCTTACGAGCGCCCCACCAGAACAGGAACAGGCCAACGCAGGCGGCGAGCACGATGCCGATGATCGACGCGATCGTTGCGATATCGAACTCACCCGTTACGGCATCGGTCACAGTCTTGATACCGTCCGTGATACTTTGCGTGCTCTCTTCTGCCGAACACACGAGACCCATGCAGCACATTACCGAGATCACCCCGGTGAAAGCAAGGATCTTCTTGACCGTACTGTTACCGAAAAACTGCTTGATCTTCTTGATCATTTCTTCTTCACCTCCTCATCTTCGATAAATACATCGAAGGACGAAGGTGCACCATCGTCCGGTCGAACAAAGTCAACGGCGCCTTTCTTGTTGAAATACACGATGTACGTGCGATCGAGTTCCAACGGTACTGCACTGTGCGGTGATCCGTCCGGGATCTTGATGTCGGTGGTCTGGCATCCCTGCAGGCCTTCCTGTTCTTCATCCAGCACCACGCCGAAGTACTTCACTCCGTGGAACGTGTAACCGCCGTCCAACGTGTAATCCTGGCGCAACCTGCCTACTACTTTGATTCTCATGCTTCAAAACCTCCCTGCTCATCGATCTGACCGTCAATCCGGTGAAACAAAACGTTGAAACGATCCGCCACACTGTCGTAGCCTAAACCACGTGCGCGATTCTCGTAACCACCGATCGCCTCCATCAGATCCTCATACTCGCCCTGGGTGATCTCGATCTTCCTCTTTACTTCTTCCATGCTCTTACCTCTTTCTCCCCTACATTAGGGTGGTTGTTTTGACAACACATCTGTTGTCGCCTTTAATATACAACACATCTGTTCAAATGTCAACACTTTTGTTGTAATTTATGCAACAATGCAGTCGAGGTGATTGTATGTACTACAACGAACGCATAGCGTGGATCCGAGACTGCAAGAACATAACACAAAAGGAAGTTGCCAATCATTTAGGCATCAAACAACAACAATATGCACGATACGAAAAAGGGATCAATGTAATGCCGGTTACATACCTACCGCAGATCTGCGCATACCTTAACGTCTCCGCTGATTACATTCTGGGACTTCCTGAAGGATTACCCTACCCCAAACGCTAAAACGCCTAAAAAGGGCAAAAAAACGCAAAAAAAGACCATTCCGCATTTGGAATGGTCTTTCTACTTGGTCCGAGTATTCATTTTGTATAGTTGGTATAAGTGAAGTATAGCATGCATACAGAGAGTTGTCAAGGTCTTCCCTGAAAGGTTTTTATAAAAATTTGAATATTGTTTACCGATGATGTAAATACTGATACCGTCCCTGCAAAAAATATCTTGTGAGGTGTTTTAAATATGACCAAACTGCAATGTGATGCCATTCATTGTATCAGCAACCGCGAAGGCTGTTGTTGCCGTCCGAACATTCAGGTGGGCGGAAGTCAGGCGACGGAATATCAGCAAACTTGTTGTGAGTCGTTCCGTCCGATCGAGGGTAACGCTACCAACGCAATGGATTTCAGCCACGTGAATAAGCAGATGCCGATTCGCTGTGAAGCCACCAAATGTGTGTATAATAAGGAATACCAATGCGTTGCCAATGCCGTACGTGTAGCGGGATCTGCCGCACACAAAGCCGATCAGACAGCGTGCGAAACCTTCGAATGTAACAGCGGTTGCTGTAAGAAGTAAGATCAAGAGGGTGCCCCGTAAGGCACCCTCTTCCCTATTCTCAGTTAACAGCAACCGCAATCTCCGGGCTCGGCTTTCGGCGGAAAGAATTCATCCACGGGAAACGACATTTTGCGGAACAGTTCACACGGGTTTTCACTGCTCGGCGCACATTCCTTACCGGGCATACAGAAATCGTACACCGGCATCAACATCTGTACGTTGCGAATCAACTGTACGATGGTAAACACACCGAGCGTGACCAACACCGTTTTGCCTTCGCGAGAATCCACAAAACAGCCGCCGAAACGGTGTTGAATGCTCTCGGGAATAGCGCAACAGCCGCAACCGCCGCAACAGCGCTTGTCGCACGCTTCCACCAGTTGTGCGCCCAAAATAACGGGCTCAGCAACCTGCACGGTGCAACGCGGCATATTGCGCGTCGGCATCTCTTGGCGGTCGTGCGCTTCGGGGCAGAATTCGCTGCGGAACACTTTTACTCCGCCTTCGCCGCCGTACAGGATCACTTTTTTACTGAAAGTAGCGATCCCGCAGACGGTGTTGGTCGGCACACCGTGACCCGAATACACCTCCAACGTGACCTCAAAATAGAAGGTCAGATCACACGAATAGTACCCGCGGTTAAACGGCAACGCTTCCACATCGATGCATGTGGTAAGTACCTCCGCTCCTTTGGTGCGAATACCGGTTGCATGATCGATCAACATGCGGTCGCGGTCGGTAAAATAGACCTGCATGTCTTCGGCGCAATCCTTGTCGGCGCAGGAATCGTAGACACGTCCCGCATCCACACAAACCGCCTCTTTGCAGTTCATCGTGCCGTCGCGATGGTAACCTCTCTCGGGCATAACAAAAATCCCCCTGTTATTATGGATTAAAGCGGCTGTACGCGCATATTGCGCCGCGCTTCATTCCATCGTATGCAAGGGGACTTTGTTCGGTTACGGTTTATATACGCTCCAATTTCGCAAAATTGGCCATAATTTTCTTTGTGCCGGCCTTTTCAAAGCGAACGGTAAGCAGGGTATCGTTTCCCATCGGCGAAGAGGCTTCGATCACGCCTTTTCCAAAGACTTTGTGTTGCACCGTATCCCCTACCTGCCAATTTTCTTTCGACCCACTGTTGACGGTCGGTTTCTTCGGTGCGTAACTGCCGTATGATGAGGAATAGGAATATCCGTTGTTCTGCGGCGTACCGAACGACGAAGACGCAGATGCAGTCGTTTTGGTTGTCGCGGTCGCACGGGTCACGGCGGAATTGCCCCAAGCGGTACCGGTCTTCGGACGGGTGAAAACGGGCGTCGCCTCGTGTTCCTCGATCAGATGCCCCGGGATCGCCATAATGAAGCGGGATTCACGGTTGTGGTTGGTAGAGCCGTACAGCATACGACTGCGTGCCCGCGTCAAATAGAGTTTCTTCTCCGCACGTGTGATCGCCACGTAGCAAAGACGGCGTTCTTCTTCCATTTCTTCTTCATTGAAAATGGAGGCATTTCCCGGGAAAACCCCGTCTTCCATTCCGGGCAAAAACACCACGGGGAATTCCAATCCTTTTGCCGCATGCATGGTCATCATCACGACAGTATCGGCATTGGCATCGTAATTATCCACGTCGGTCATCAATGCCGCTTCTTCCAAGAAACCCGAAAGTGACGCATTTTCCTCGTTGGTCTTTTCGTATTCCAAAATCGAGGATTCCAATTCTTTCAAATTTTCTACGCGCCCGACTTCTGCTTCGCCCGCTAACTCCCACATGGCGCGATATCCTGTTTTTTGGAGCATTTCCTGATACAAGAGATGCAGGGCGATGTCGCCTTCTTCGTTACGGTCACGCAAGGACTCCATCATAGTGATAAACTCGCGAATACGCGAGGCGGCACGGCTGAGTGCGGCGTAATTCTCCACCTCTTCCAGCACACGGTAGAGGCTTATCCCTTGCTCTTCAGCGAGAGTGGCGGCAGTATCCAGCGTCGTGTCGCCGATACCGCGTTTCGGCTCGTTGATGATACGGCGCAGACTTACGCTGTCATCAGGGTTGTTGATGACACGAAGATACGCCACTGCATCCCGCACTTCTTTCGTGTCAAAGAAGCGATGTCCGCCGAAAATGCGATACGGCACACCGCTTTTCACCATGGCACGTTCAATGGCATTGGATTGTGCGTTAGCGCGATACAGCACGGCGAAGTCGCTGTATTTGCGCCCTTTGGCAACCCCGCTTAACACCGTGTCGGTCACAAATCGTGCTTCTTCGTCTTCGTTGTCCACCACTTCAAGATGGATCTTCTCCCCTTGCGGGTTTTCGGTCCACAGCGTCTTTCCTTTTCGCCCGCGATTCAGCGAAATGACCGCATTCGCGGCATCCAACACCGTGCCCGTTGAACGGTAATTTTGCTCCAATCGAATAGTGGTACAGCCCTTGAAGTGTTCTTCAAAATTCAAAATGTTCTCAATCGTTGCGCCACGAAATTTATAGATACTCTGGTCGTCGTCGCCCACCACGCAAAGATTGCGATTCTTCTCCGCCAAAAGGCTCACAAGGCAATATTGCGCGTAACTGGTGTCTTGATACTCGTCCACCATTATGTAGCGAAAACGTTGCTGCCACCGCTCGCAAACCGTTGCATCCGTTTGTAAGAGTTCCACCGTTTTAAACAGTAAGTCGTCGAAATCCATGGCATCGGCTTCAAGCAGACGACGTTGGTACATAGCATAGCAACGGGCGATCGTCTTCAACCGAAAATCTGCCCCCGCTTCTGCTTCGTACTGTTTGGGGCCACGCAAACTGTCTTTTGCACGGCTGATCTCATTCAGGATCACTTTGTGACCGAGCATTTTCTCGTCGACGTTCAACGACTTCATGCACTCTTTCATCAAACGGCGGCTGTCGTCCGTATCGTAAATGGTGAAGTGCGAAGAATAGCCGAGAGATGCGCCGTCCTGCCGTAGTACACGTGCACAAAACGAATGAAAGGTGCTGGCCCACACGTCTTTGCCGACACCGCCGAGCATACGGGACAAACGCTCTTTCAGTTCCCCCGCCGCCTTATTGGTGAAGGTGATGGCGAGGATCTTCCACGCGGGACACGGATCCACCGCACATAAGCGATAGATCCTCTCGTCCGCTTCGGCGGTACCGTCCACCGCCGCACGCAACGCGGTCATATCCTCTGAAGTCACGTTATAGGGTGCCGTTTCGGCAGCGTAAGCGTTACCGAAACGGATCAGATTCGCCACACGGTTGACCAACACGGTGGTTTTTCCGCTTCCTGCCCCCGCCAATATCAGCAACGGGCCGTTTACGTGAAACACAGCTTTCTTCTGTTCACTGTTCATACGGGAAAACGTGCGTTCCATCAGGCGACGGCGCAGTGTGATAAATTCATTCATAGTGATACCCTTTCATAAAAAAGCAGAGCAGTTTCCCGCTCTGCTTCTACGCACTTTTTAACCGAACAACGACAAGAGAACACCGGCGGCCACAGCCGAGCCGATAACGCCCGCCACGTTCGGACCCATGGCGTGCATCAGCAGGAAGTTGTCGGGGTTCTCCTGCTGACCGACCTTTTGCGACACACGCGCTGCCATCGGAACAGCGGAAACACCGGCCGAACCGATCAGCGGGTTGACCTTTTTCTTGCTGAACACGTTCATCAACTTGGCAAACAGCACGCCGCCTGCCGTACCGAAACTGAACGCGATCAAACCAAGACAGATGATAAGCAACGTTTTCGGTTGTAAGAAGGTGTCGGCATTGGCCGTTGCACCGACCGTGACACCGAGGAAGATCGTGATGATGTTCATCAGATCGTTCTGTGCCGTCTTGGACAAACGCTCTACCACACCCGATTCTTTAAACAAGTTGCCGAGCATCAACATACCGATCAGCGGAGCTGCCGAAGGCAACAACAGCACACACAGCAACGTTACAACGATCGGGAACAGGATCTTCTGGTTCTTGGTAACCGGTTTCAACTGTTCCATTTTGATCGCACGCTCTTTTTTGGTGGTGAGCAATTTCATAATGGGCGGCTGAATGATCGGCACCAACGCCATATAGGAATAGGCTGCCACTGCGATCGCGCCCAGCAGGTGCGGTGCCAATTTGGAGGTGAGGAAGATGGCCGTCGTGCCGTCCGCGCCGCGGATGATGGCAATGGAGGCGGCTTCCTGCTCATTAAACACCAACGAAGCGATACCAAGAGTATCCAATGCCCGTGCGCCAATGAAAGTCATCGCAATACCGAGCTGTGCCGCCGCACCGAGAAGCAAACTCTTCGGGTTGGAGATCAGCGGGCCGAAGTCGGTCATACAACCGATACCAAGGAAGATCAGCGGCGGATAAATGCCGAATTTAACGCCTTGATACAAATACCACAGCAGACCGCCTTGCTCAAAGTGTTGCCAGTACAGCGTGCCGTCTGCGGCTTCAAAAACGGGGTAGTTCTGTGCCATGATGCCTTCGCCGTAGAGTTTGACTTCTTCGGCCGTCATCGCGACAAGAGAGTTCTGCTGCGGATCCATAACACCGCCGAACGGCAGGTTACACAGCAACATACCGAATGCGATCGGAAGCAGAAGCATTGGCTCAAACTCTTTTTTGACCGCCAAGTAGATGAGTGCAAACGAGACCAAGATCATGATAAGATTTTTCCAGCCGCCGCCTTCAAAATTCATTAACTGTGAAAAACCGGATTCATTCCACAACTGCACGATCGCTTGCCATAACGCGTCCATAAGATCTCGCCCCCTTGATTAAAACGGCATCGTATTCTGACGAACCGCCGCTGCCGCCCATTCGGAACGGCCGCGCCCGTTCGCGGGCGTAATCCGACGCACACGGTAGGTCACACCTGCCGGTGCCATCATCGCGACTGCCGCCGCGATCACGGCCGCCACTTCATCTTCATCTTCCGTCGCCGCAGAAACGACTGCCGCAGGAGCGGTAACGGTGCTCGGCACGGGAACAGACACAGTGGCACTTTTACTGCCGGTACTCTTCTCTTTCGAGCCGAATTTGGAAAACAAACCGATCACCAACGCGAGCACCACCAAAGCGGCAAAAACCACCACCATCATAATGGATGCGGACGTAAACGGGTTCAAAGGAGCCGTAGCATTGAAAACGTGCATAATATAGAATCCTCGCTTTCTCAGAAAGGTGTTTAGGCAGTTCCTTGACCACCAAACTACCCCATTATTATCATTATGAGGACAGTATACCGCATTTCAAAAGAAAAATCAACTGCATTTCAAAAAAATTTCGCAAACCTCTTCCCTTTTTTTCATTATTGAGTATAATAGAATCAGTTGAAAGGAAGCGTGATCTTTTATGAAGTACGTTGTATTGTTATGTGACGGTATGGCAGACGTGCCGTTTGACGCTTTAGGCGGCAAGACCCCTGCCGAAGCCGCTTATAAACCGCATATGGACGCTCTGGCGCAAAAGGCGGAAGTCGGAACCGTGCGTACCGTACCCGACGGTCTGGCTCCCGGCAGTGACGTGGCAAACCTTGCGGTACTGGGTTACGATACGAAAACGTGTTACACCGGTCGTTCCCCGCTGGAAGCCGCCAATATCGGTATCGATCTCAGCGATGACGACGTGGCATTGCGTTGCAATCTGGTCACCCTCTCGGAGGATACCGTGTATGCAGAAAAGACGATACTGGACTATTGTGCAGGCGATATTGCCACCGCCGAAGCGGATGCGATCATCCGTACGTTGCAAGCGGAACTCGGTGGTGGTGAATTCGATTTTTACACCGGTACGGCATACCGCCACTGTTTAGTGTGGCACGGCGGTAAAACGGCACTCGGTAAGATCACCCCGCCGCACGACATCACGGGGCGCGTGATCGGCGACTATATCCCCTCCCATCCCGATGCCGCACCGTTGCTCGCGTTGATGAAGCGCAGTGTAGAGATCCTGAAAGACCACCCCATCAATACGGCACGTGCGGCGAAGGGCGAAAATCCCGCCAATGCCATTTGGCTGTGGGGACAAGGGCATCGCCCGAGTCTTGAAAACTTCACCGCCCGTTTCGGGGTAAAAGGTTCCATGATCTCAGCGGTCGATCTGCTCAAAGGCATTGCCCGCATTGCCGAGATGCGTGTGTGTGACGTGGAAGGTGCCACGGGATACATCGATACCAACTACGAAGGTAAACTCGCCGCCGCCGTGAAGGAATTGCAGGACGGTCAAGATCTCGTGTACATCCACCTGGAAGGGCCCGACGAGTGCGGTCATCGCGGTGAGGCGCAAAATAAAGTAAAAGCGATCGAAGATATCGACCGCCGCATACTGGCACCGTTGCTTGAAAGGTTAAACGAGATGGGCGATTATACGATCCTCATCCTTCCCGATCATCCCACCCCGCTCACCATTCGTACCCACACGGCCGATCCCGTGCCGTACTTACTGTATCGCAGTAACGCCGAAACGGACAGCGGTGTTGCCCGTTTTACCGAGACTGAAGCGCGTCGCACGGGTATCCACGAAGAGGTGGGATACCGCTTAATGACCCGTATGTTACATGCATAAGCGAAAAGGAGTCTTCCCGCAGGAAGACTCCTTTTGTTAATCGGTAGAATACAGTTTGTAGAGTTCGCTGTAAAGACCGCCTTTTTCGAGCAATTCACGGTGCGTGCCCGCTTCCTCGATACCGTTTTCGGTCAGCACCAGGATACGGTCGGCGTTACGGATGGTGGTCAATCGGTGTGCAATCGTAAAGGTGGTGCGTCCTTTGGCCAAGCGCTCCAGCGACTGTTGTACCAGCCGTTCACTCTCGTTATCCAGCGCGCTGGTCGCTTCGTCGAGTATCAACACGGGCGGGTTCTTTAAAAACACGCGGGCGATGGAAATGCGCTGTTTTTGGCCGCCCGACAGTTTCACACCACGCTCCCCAACATAGGTATCGTACCCGTCGGGCAGTTGTTCAATAAACTCGTGTGCACCGGCAAGTTTGGCGGCTTCCACGATCTCCTCGTCGGTCGCATCGTTTTTACCGTATGCAATGTTTTCTCTCACACTGCCCGAAAACAGATAGACGTCTTGTGCCACCGTACCGATGTTCTCGCGCAACGAGCGCGTGGTTACACGGGTGATATCCTGCCCATCCAACAATATTTGTCCCGCACTGACGTCATAAAACCGCGGTATCAACGAGCAGAGCGTCGTTTTACCGCCGCCCGACGGACCCACAAGTGCAACACTCTCCCCTGCTTTGACGTGCAGATTCAGCCCTTCGATCACGTTGGGCGTGTCTCCCGTATAGTGGAACGAAACGTCCGAAAAGGTGATATCCCCTTTCACGTCGGTCAACGTGATCGCATCGTGTGCATCTTTGATCTCGGGTTCGATATCCAAGATCTCACCGAATCGCTCAATGCCCGTCATGCCGCGCTGGAACTGTTCGGTAAATTCTACGATACGGCGCACCGAAGTGATAAGGGTGGTAACGAACATCAGATATGCCACGTAATCCGCCGCGGTAATGGCACGGTTCATCAAGAATACCGCGCCTGCCGCCACAACTAATATGTACATCACACCGTCGAACAAGCGGGTACAGGATTGGAATGCCCCCATCGTGTGATACATACGGGATTTCACGCGTAAAAAGCGAAGATTGCCGTTATCAAACTTTTGTTGTTCGCACTTCTCTTGCGCAAATGATTTGACCACCCGCACCCCAAGCAGACTGTCCTCGACTTGCGAGTTGAGTTCACCGATCTCCTTGCGGGATTCGCGGAACTGATGCTTCATACGCTTGCTGAAGAACGACAGCACGAAGATCATCACGGGAATGACCGAAAACACGATCAGGGTGAGCGGGATACTCATCGTACACAAAATGGTAAACGAGCACACGATCTTAATACCCGCAATGAAGAATTCTTCGGGGCAATGATGGGCAAATTCCGTCACGTCAAACAGATCGTTGGTGATACGGGACATCAAGGTGCCGACTTTGGCGTTGTCGTAATAGGAAAACGACAGTTTTTGCAGATGGGCAAAGAAATCGTGACGCATATCCGTTTCGATCTTCGTGCCCATAATATGACCGACGGTGGCCATATAGTAGTTTGCGGCGGTATCAATAATACGCAACACCACGTACAACACCGTGCATCGCACAATGAGCGACACGGTAAGCCCCGCTAAATTCTCCGTTGCCAAACCGGTGATCTGTCGCACGATGAGCGGCAACACGATCTCGCACACGGTGGTAAGTGCCGCACACAGTAAGTCAAGTGCCAGCACCCAACCGTACTTTTTATAATACGGTAAAAAGCGTTTTATCAGTCCTTTTGTCTTCTTTTGTCTCTTTTCCATACGCTCACTCCACTAACGCTTTTACGATCTCGCCGCCGTCTTGCAATACCAAGTCGGGCTTGTCTTCAGAAGCTTGTAAGATCGCTTCTGTCGTCTCTCCGCTCATCACCAAGATGCTGACCGTTCCCGCGTTGATACCGCTTTTGATATCGGTGTAAATACGGTCGCCGACCACAGCCGTACGCTCTTTCGAAACACCCATACGTTCCATTGCGAGTTCCGGCATCAGTGCTTCGGGTTTGCCGATAAAGATCGGTCGCTTTCCCGTCGCACGGAAGATCATTTCACAAAAACTGCCGCAATCGGGCACACTGCCGTATTCCATGGGACATACCCAATCGGGGTTGGTGGCGATGTACGGCATCTCACGGGTACACAGCATACGCGACACGTCATCCAGTTTTTTAAAGGTCAGCTCGGTGTCGTTACCCATCACGATGCAGGTAGCCTCTTCGGTATCTTCGGTGACCGCAAAACCCGCTTCACGCAGTTCGGCTTTGAGTGATTCCGTACCGCAAACGTACAACACGGCATCCGCATGATGACGCTGTAAGTACCATATTGTCGCCTGCGAAGAGGTGATGAAGTCTTCGCGCGCGGCGGCAATACCCAGCCGTTCTAATTTTGCCACGTAATCCACCACACTGCGGGCGGAGTTGTTGGTCATGAACAGATACTGTTTTCCCTTTTCCCGAATCGTCCGAAGCAACTCTTTCGTGAATGAAAACAGTTGATTGCCGAGATACAGCGTACCGTCCATATCGAATAGGAATAAGTCTATATTTTTGATTTCCGTTTTCATACCGTCTCTCCTTATCCGCTTATGTGAATGAGTATAACACGATTGTATTTTTCGGTCAAGATTTACGCAAAAAACTCTTTACTTTTATTGCATTTCTTGTTAAAGTTAAAAGGTAGGAGATGATGCAAATGAAAACAGTAAAAGATTACGTTATTACCATTCCCGATTTTCCCGAAGAAGGCATTATGTTTCGGGATATCACCTCGGTGTTGCAGGATGCCGATGGGTTTCATCTGGCGATCGAGGAGTTGCAAAAACGGTTGGACGGTGTAGAATTCGATGTGATTGCGGGTGCCGAGTCCCGTGGTTTTATTTTCGGGGCACCGCTGGCATACAACCTCGGAAAACCCTTCGTACCGATTCGTAAGAAAGGCAAACTTCCCCGCGAAACGGTATCGAAGGAATACGCATTGGAATACGGTACTGCCGTTATTGAGATGCACAAAGACGCGATCAAGGCGGGACAGCGCGTGGTATTGATCGATGATCTGATCGCGACGGGCGGTACGGTCAAAGCGTGTGCCGAATTGATCGAAGAACTCGGCGGCGAAGTGGTCAAGATCTTGTTCTTGATGGAACTGGCGGGTCTGAACGGCCGTGACACGTTAAAAGGATACAATGTCGATGCCGTCGTAACGTACGAAGGTAAGTGAAAAACGGACAAATATCCTCTCTACTTATGCCATTTACTCATTTATCATTTTAGTGCTATACTGTAAACAACACAGTGAAAGGATGGATCATAATGCAGACTGTTCCGAATCCCGTATGGAAGGCCATCGCGCCGAAAGACCCGCGCTTTCAACGTGCAGAGCACCTCTTTGCGGGGTATACGTTGACGGATTTTGCATCGGCCGATACGAAAGACTACACTCCCATCATTCAAGCGTTGCTGGACAAGCTGGGGGAACTGGGCGGCGGTGCACTGTACATTCCGGCGGGTGAATACGCGTGCTACTCCCCGATCGAGTTGCCGATCGGCACGACGATCCTCGGTGACTGGATGATCCCTGACGGGAAATCCCCCGTGGAGGGTACCGTTCTTGCCTATTACGGTGAGGCGCTGTCCGAGGAGTTCAACACGCCGTTTATCGTGTTGAACCAGAGTACCGAAGTGCGCGGTATCGCCGTGTGGTATCCCAACCAATCGGTAGAGGATCCTATCCCCTACCCTGCGGCGCTTCGCCCGTCATGGTGGTCGATCGTGAAAGAGATCACCCTTATCAATCCGTGGATCGGTGTGGCACCGCGTGATTGCGATTCTCCAAACATCCACAACGTATACGGCACCCCGCTGTCCATCGGTATCCGCGTGCCGATGGTCACCGACATCATGCGTATTGAAGAGACCTACTTTGCGCCCGATTACTGGGTGAATTCGGGCAAATTCAACGGTGACGAAGCGGCACTGCGCGCGTATCTCTACAAAAATGCAACGGGTATCTATCTGTACCGCACCGACTGGTCGTATTGTACCGACACCTGCATCGACGGCTATCACAACGGCTTTGTGATGGATGCGGGCGGTTGCTACGGTCAGAATTATAACATCACCATCAAAAACTGCTACCATGCCATTTACGCACCGTTCACTCACGGTAACGGGCAGGAGATCACCTTCTCCCGCATCGAAAACTGCGAGTACGGTCTGTATATTCCTGCCGACAGCGCCTATACCGCGGTCACGTTCCAGGACGTCACGATCGATGCCAAAACCGAAGCGATCTCGGTACACAACGCATCCAAACTGACGCTGGTGGATTCCACGGTGAAGCGCGGGCGCATTTACAGCAATGTCGGTATGATGATCGTGATGAACAGCCGTTTTGAAACGGAAGACGAGATCAAGATCGTCTTGGAAGGCAAAGCCGCCGCAAACTTCGCGGGTAACAGTGGGTTGACCGAAAACAACATTACCGCCAACGGGGATGAAGTAGCCTATCAATTCACTTCCGATGTTGTACCCAACGTAGTTACCTACCGTTTGGACGAAAAGCAGACGGCGCAGGCGAAAATGCTGACCAAAGCGCCTACCTGCCGCAGCACCTTTACCGCCGACACGTTGGCGGCTGAGTTGGGGGTGGCGCTGGATACTACGGGTAAGACCGACGCTTCCGCCGCCTTGAACGCGTGCCTCAAAAAAGTCGGTGAAACGGGCGGTACGCTGTTCCTTCCGACGGGACACTATCTTCTTCAGAACACGGTGTACGTCCCCGCCGATACCGAGGTGTGCGGTGCGGCGAACTTCGCCCAGTTGCCGTACAACATCGGCACGGTCATCGACGTGGACTTTTACGGTCACGCGTTTGAACTCTCGGCCCGTGCAGGTATTCGCGGCGTTACCTTCTGCAATCCCGCACAGACCGCGAAAAACGCAGACGAAACGGGTAAACTTATCCCCTTTGATTACAACATCTACGCGAAAGACGCCCCCGATGTGTACGCCGTCAACGTGTCGTCCTTCAACACCTATAACGGCGTGTTGTTCGATGGCTGTGACCGCCATTACATCGACGGTTTGTCCGGTTTGTATATGAACCGCGGTGCGGTGGTGATGAACAGTCGTGACGGTATCATTCGCGACGCTCAGTTTAATCTGCAACCGCTGATGCGCGGTTACGGCTGGCCGCAGGAACTGAATTTCCGCGGTATGGTGGCCATGCACTTCTTCGAGCATTTACAGCACGAATGCTACACCTTCGTGCTGGATAACGTGCAGGACGAAATGGTGTTCGGTTGCTTCACCTACGGCAGTGCAAAAGCACTGAAGATCGCGGGTGACGACACCACCGCCGTCACCATCGGCTTTGCGGCTGACTACGTTACCCAGCCCGTGGACGTGCACGGCGGCAAACATATCGTCATGCTGAACACGCAAATGACGCCGTTTGCGTACAAGAATTATACCTTTACCCCCGTGACCGAGATTGCCGCCATTCGCACCCGCGACACCTTCAAGGGCGTGCTGGACGTGGCAAACATTGAACCGTGGACACAACCGCACGTCATCTTCTGGGTAGACGGCGGCACGATGAACGTGACCAACATCAACTCGGGTTGCGGTGTGACCATGGGCAACACCTACGTGGACGAAGTGCAACTCTCCCGCTTGGGCGAAAACGCGAAACTGAATCTTGCAGGCTTCCTGCAATACAGCCCCACTGTGCAAGTGGAAGACGCTTCGGTAGCCAACTGCGGTTTCTGCGGAGCGGCGGGCTTGATCACCGCCCCGAATATGATGAGATCGCCCGAACGTTTCGGCGAATAAGAGAAAGAAACCACCCGTTTTACGGCAGGTGTGGTTAGGGATCGAGGGGCGTGCGCCTTGGCTCCCCTGTGTAAGGGGAGCTGTCGAGCGCAGCGAGACTGAGGGGTTGTCCTATATAAGCTGCTTCTCGGTCGAAGAGAATCCCCCAGCCATTTTCTCCTCGCTTTGCGACTCGAAAATGCCAGCCCCCTTTAGAAAAGGGGGCCAAGGGTCACCGCC
>CAZESL010000022.1:0-25200 GCA_964515215.1 uncultured Eubacteriales bacterium | reverse complement strand
CCAACCTCTTCCACCCCGTGGGGGACGGTTCCACCGCTCTGTTTTACGAAAAGGGAATGATCCAGGACGACTACAACGCGATGGCGAAATACATTCTGGATTTCACCGAAAAATACAACATGTCCTTCCCCGGATGGGAGCCGGAGCGTATGGCAAAACTGGACGAACTGTTCCGCGCCTACGAAGGTATCGACCACGAAAAACTGTGGGCGAATCTCAAGTACTTCCTCGAAGCACTGATGCCTACCTGCGAAGAATGCGATATCAAAATGGCGATCCACATGGACGATCCACCGTGGGATATCTTCGGTCTGCCTCGCCTGCTCGTGGACGAGCCGAGCATTGACCGTTTCCTCAAAATGGTGGATCACCCGTGCAACTGTCTCACCCTCTGTTCGGGCAGTTTGAATGCGAACCCCGACACTAACGTGGCGGATATCGTGCGCCGTCACTGCGACCGCATTGCGTTTGCCCACATCCGCAACGTGAAGCATTTTGAAAACGGCGATTTTTCGGAAGCCAGTCACCGCGACTGCGACGGCGATACGGGCATTCTGGACATCCTGAAGGCGTACCACGATTGCGGCTTTGAAGGGTACATTCGCCCCGACCACGGCCGTCATTTGTGGAGCGAGGGCCCCGGCAACGTCCGTCCCGGCTACGGTTTGTACGATCGCGCGCTCGGCATTATGTATATGCTCGGCGTGTGGGATATGCTTGACAAATTAGAAAAGTAAAGGAGATATTCATTATGCAACCCAACGTTTTGAACACCGATCTTACGGGTAAAGTCGCCGTCGTTACGGGCGCGGGCGGTGTGCTGTGCAGCCATTTCGCGAAAGTGCTGGCACGCGCGGGTGCCAAAGTCGCTCTGCTCGATCTGAATGAAGAAGCCGCCCGCTCGTTTGCGGATGAGATCACGGCAGAAGGCGGCGTCGCGAAAGCCTACGCTTGCAACGTGCTCGACAAGGCTGTGTGTCAAACGGTGGCAGAAGCGGTCAAAGCCGACTTCGGTCCGTGCGACATTTTAATCAACGGTGCGGGCGGCAACAATCCTCGCGCCACCACCGATAAGGAGTATTTTGAACTCGGGGACATCGATGCCGATACCAAAAGTTTCTTCGATCTGGAAGCGGACGGTGTCAGTTTCGTGTTCAATCTGAACTTCCTCGGCACCCTCATCCCCACCCAGGCGTTTGCCGCGCAGATGGTTGGACGTGAAGGTTGTTCGATCTTGAACATCTCCTCTATGAATGCCTACACCCCGCTCACCAAGATCCCCGCGTATTCGGGTGCCAAGGCGGCGGTGTCCAACTTCACCCAATGGCTGGCGGTGCACTTCTCCCGCGTGGGCATTCGTGTCAATGCCATCGCTCCCGGCTTTTTCTCCACTAAGCAAAATGCGAAGCTTTTGTGGAATGACGACGGCACCCCCACCGCCCGTACGGGTAAGATCCTGGCCGCAACCCCCATGGGGCGCTTCGGCAAAAGCGAAGAACTCGAAGGCGGTCTGCTGTTCTTGCTGAACGAGAAAGCCGCCGGCTTCATCACGGGCGTGGTACTGCCGATCGACGGCGGTTTCTCGGCGTATTCGGGTGTGTAATCGGCTGAAAAATCAGTAATTTTTGCTTTTTTGCATTTTCTCTCTTGCATTTACTGACCCGTTGTGATACGGTGGAATCGGAATAGGAGTGAATAGTATGAACACTGTCAACGAACGTATTTCGGCGATCGGCGTCGTGCCGGTCATTAAACTGAACAACCCCGAACGGGATGCCGCACCGCTGGCGCAGGCGCTGTGTGCGGGTGACGTGCCCGTGGCGGAAGTTACCTTCCGTGCCGCCGGTGCCGACACCGCCATCCGCCTGATGCGGGAAGCCTGCCCCGATATGTTGGTGGGCGCAGGCACCGTGCTCACCCGTGAGCACGTGGACAAGGCGGCTGCGGCAGGTGCGGATTTTATCGTCACCCCCGGTTTTGATCCCGATCTGGTGGCGTACTGCGTGGAAAAGGGTATGCCGATCTATCCCGGCTGCACCACCCCGACCGACTATCATGCCGCCCTCAAATTCGGCCTCGAAGTGCTGAAATTCTTCCCTGCCGAACAGTCGGGCGGCCTTGCCAAGATCAAGGCGATGGCGGCACCCTTCCCGATGTTCAAGGTAATGCCCACGGGCGGCATCTCGCTCAAAAACTTGAAAGAGTATCTCTCCTGCCCCGTCATCTGCGCGTGCGGCGGCTCGTATATGGTCACCGCCGATCTGATCGACAATCAGAAGTGGGATGAGATCACCGCACTCTGCCGTCAGTCGGCGGATATTGTGAAGGAGGCACGTCAAAATGGCTAAGATCGTAACCTTTGGCGAGTTGATGTTGCGACTCGCTCCCAACGGATACTACCGTTTCTTCCAGAACGACCAGATGCAGGCTACCTTCGGCGGCGGCGAAGCGAACGTCGCGGTGTCGCTGGCGAACTACGGCATGGACAGCGTGTATGTCACGAAATTGCCGAAGCACGCCATCGGCCAGGCGGCAGTGGATTCGCTTCGCTACTTCGGGGTGGACACTTCGAAGGTGGTGCGCGGCGGTGACCGCGTGGGTATCTACTTCCTCGAAAAGGGCGCTTCTCAGCGCGGTTCGGTCTGCATCTACGACCGTGCCCATTCCGCTATTCAGGAAGCACAGCCGTCCGATTTCGATTGGGACAGCATTTTTGAAGGGGCGGATTGGTTCCACTTCACGGGTATCACCCCCGCGCTGGGCCCCAATCTGGTGGCGATCTGCCGCGAAGCGTGCAAGGCTGCCAAAGCGCACGGGGTGAAGATCTCGTGCGATCTGAACTACCGCGGCAAACTGTGGACACGCGCCGAAGCCCGCGAGGCAATGACCGACCTGTGCCAATACGTGGATGTCTGCATCTCGAATGAAGAGGACGCCAAAGACGTGTTCGGCATCGAAGCGGAAGGCACCGATATCTACGGCGGTAAACTCAACCACGACGGTTACAAGTCGGTGGCAAAACAGCTCGCCGACCGTTTTGGATTTGAGAAGGTCGCCATCACCCTGCGCACCTCGCTGTCTGCCAGTGACAACGACTGGGCAGGTATGCTGTACGACGGTGAAAACTACTGCTTCTCGAAGTCGTATCATCTGCACATCGTCGACCGCGTAGGCGGCGGCGACTCGTTCGGCGGTGGGTTGATCTACTCACTGCTCAGCGGCAAATCCACCGCCGAAGCGATCGAATTCGCGGTGGCGGCGTCGGCACTGAAACATTCGGTGGAAGGCGACTACAACCGCGTATCGGTCTCCGAAGTGGAAAAACTCGCAGGCGGCGACGGCTCCGGCCGCGTACAACGGTAATAGGAACGAAAACGGCATCCCCGCAGGGATGCCGTTTTTTATGCGCCCACCCGCGACGCGCGTCTGCCGTCCCCTGTGTAAGGGGAGATGATTTTTTGCGGCAAAGCCGCAAAAAATCGGAGGGGTTGTCGAAGACAGCACCGATTCGGACGGGTGTATGTTTCCCGTGGGCGATCACAGATCGCCCCTACCGTCGCGTACCGTAGGGACAGGCGTCCTCGACTGTCCGTTTCGACAGACCACCAACACCACGACAGCGCACCTTCCCCTTGCCTCTCCTTTCAAGGAGAGGTGGCACGAGCGCAAGCGAGTGACGGAGAGGTCGAGAGATCGCACCTTCCCCCTCTCCGCTTTTCGCACGATTTCATCGCGCGAAAACCACCTCTCCCCAAGGGGCGAGGCAAGCGGTCCCCTGCGATATCGACTTGAATTTCGCAGACGGCAGATCACGGCCGCTTCCTTGACTTTTCCCCCATCAAGTGCTATAATCCCATGGTATGAAAGGCGGGATAGAAATGGGTTATAAAATTCTTTTCAGCGATCTGGACGGCACCTTTTTGCGCCACGATATGACGGCATCCGATGCCGATTGGGACACCGTGCATACAATGGCGGCAGAGGGTATTCCGTTTGTTCCCTGCACGGGGCGGGTGTACAGCGAGATACCCGAGGAATTGCGGAATGACCCTGCCATTCGCTACTATATCTCCGCTAACGGTGCGGTGACCTACGATAAAGTAACCGATACCCGCACGATATGCGGGCTCAATAACCGCCTGCTGCACCAAGTGATCGACACCGCCGAAGCGTTTGACGCACTCTACTTCGTGCGGCACGGCGGCCACACCCATTCGGATGCCAACCGCCACGCAGACGAGGAATATACCTCGCGCGGGGTGCGCGATTACGACCGCGTATTCCTGCAGGAGCGGGCGGTACGGGTGGAGGATTACCCCGCCTTTATACGCGACCTTGAGGATACCGAAATGGTCATCGTCTTCCTGCCGAATGAAGAAGCGACCGCCGCCTGCAAAGCGGCACTCGAAGCGGGTGGGGAGATCCACGCCGCCAACTCCTACGGCACGCTGCTCGAAGTGTTTCACGCCAAAGCGGGCAAAGGCAACGCCCTGTTGAAATTGGCAGAAACTCTCGGCATCGAACGCTGTGAGACCGTCGCCGTAGGCGATACGGGCAACGACATTTCTTCCATCACCGCCGCGGGGCTGGGGCTTGCCGTCGGCAACGCGACCGACCCGCTGAAAGCGGCGGCGGATGCGGTCATCGTGCCCAACGACGCCTCCCCCATCACCTATATTTATGAAACGTATTTTAAAGGAGATTCCCATGCCGAAGTATAAGATCATTGCCACCGATCTGGACGGTACGCTGTTCAACAGCCGTGCGGATCTGAGTGAGGAGAACATCGCCGCCATTCGTACCCTGAAAGAGAAGGGCGTGGAAGTCGTGCCCTCCTCGGGCCGCACCCTCTACGAAATGCCGCCCGTCATTCGGGATAACCCGCTGTTTCGCTACATCATCCACTCGGACGGCGCCTCCATCTACGACCGTGAAGAGGACAAGTTCTACGGTGTCTATATGGATCAGACGCTTCACAACGAGTTGCTCGATATTCTCACCGAATACGAGGTGCATTACGCCATCCGCGTCTATGGGCGATCCTATCGCGACACCCGTTCGAGCGATGTGGTGCTGGAGCATTTCCGTTACACCGAGCCGTACAAGCGGTTTTTGCGCTATTTCATCGAACCTTTGCACGATTTTGAAGGCTTTTGCCGTCGGCAGGATGCGGTGGAGATGACTTGCGTCAACTTCCACTTCCCCGAAGAACAGGCGGCGTTTCGCCGTCGTATCGACGCGCACCCGCTGCTCGCTTGCACTTCGTCGGACGTGGCAAACATCGAAGTATATCACAAGGACGCGGGTAAAGGGAAAGGACTGTGGCGACTGGCCGACTTGCTCGGCGTCGACCGCGCCGACACCATCGCCGTGGGCGACTCCCACAACGACCTTTCCAACATCGAAGCCGCAGGATTAGGCCTTGCCATGGGTAACGCATGGGACGACGTGAAAGCGGTGGCGGACGAAGTCATTTGCTCAAATGACGAACACGCGATGAAGTATATTTTGGAACATTATATTTAAAACACGCCTATCTCTCTTTTTTGCTGAAAAATATGTAAAATCTGCTTTTCCTACCACACCGCCTTGCAAAATGTAAGGCGGTGTGGTACTTTTCTTTTATATAGTACTTGTCATAAGGCGGCGATGTGAGATGACAAACAAAGTAAAATTGCTGTGCGTGGGGATCGGCGGCTATGCCGCAGTGTATCTGGACGCACTGCTCGCAAAAGAGGAACCCGATTTTGAGATCGTGGGTATGGTGGAAGTGTTACCTGAACGGTGTAAACATTACCCGACACTCGCGGCGGCGGGCGTGCCGCTCTTTGCCACGATGGAGGAGTTTTACGCCGTACACACGGCGGATCTCGCCATTATCACCACCCCCATCTTTTTGCACACCCGCCAGGTGCTGTGTGCACTCAAAAACGGCTCCCACGTGATGGTGGAAAAGCCGCTCAGCGGTGTTTCGACCGATGAAGCACTCCTCAACGAAGCCGCCGCCAAAGCGGGCAAATTCGTCATGGTGGGGTACCAATGGAGTTACGCCTCCGCCATCAACGCGCTGAAGGCAGACGTTACGGCCGGCGTGTACGGCAAACCGCAATTTTTGAAAACGCTGGTGTTGTGGCCGCGTCCGCAAGAGTATTTCACCCGCGGCACGGGTTGGGGCGGCAAACGGTTTGCCCCCGACGGCACCGTAATGAACGACAGTGTCTTAAACAACGCCACCGCCCACTATCTGCATAATATGCTGTACGTTACGGGTGAGGCACACGGGCGCGCCGCCGAAGCGGTGACGACGGAATGTGACCTTTCCCGCGTGAACGCGATTGAAAACTTCGACACCGCCGCCGCCCGTTTCACACTGGATAACGGGGCTGTGGCACTGTGCCTCGTCTCCCACGCAACCGAAAAGTTGCAAGACCCGCTCTTCTCCTACCGCTTTGAAAACGGCACCGTCACCTACGACGGCACCGAGATCGTCGGCATCACCGCCGACGGCGCAGAGCGCCGCTACGGCGATCCTGCCGCCGACGTGAACGAGAAGATCTTCGAAGCCATCGCCGCGGTGCGCAATACGGGTTACGTGCCCCCGTGCGGGGTCTCCACCGCCGCCGCGCAGGTGCGGTGCATTGAGGCTGCGCAACAACATCCCATCCGTCCCGTGAAGATGGATAAGATCAAACAAAACGGCAACTTCCTCTTTGCCGAGGGGTTGTATGAACTGATGATGCAGTGTTACGACGAAGAATGTCTCTTGTCGGAACTTCCCGCATACAGAGAGTTGGTGGATTGACATGACACACGAAGAATTTTTTGATTACTCTGCTTTTGCCGCACCCATCGCGCCCGACGAAGAGATCCTTTTTGCGGCGATCGGGCTGGCACACGGTCATATTTACGGTATATGTCACGGGCTTCTCCGTGCGGGAGCCACGCTCGCCTTTGTGTACGACCGCGACCCCGCATTGGTAGAACGCTTTGTGAAGGAGTTCCCCGACGTGACGGTGGCCAAAAGTGAAGACGAGATCTTACAAAACCCTGCCGTGCGACTGGTCGCGTCGGCGGATATTCCCGCACGTCGCGCACCGCTCGGTGTGCGCGTGATGCAGGCGGGCAAGGACTTTTTGTCCGACAAAGCCTCCTGCACCACCCTTGCACAACTCGCGGATATTCAAACGACGTGCGCTGCAACGGGGCAGAAGTTCATTACGTATTTCGGTGAAAGCGTGGATTCCGAATCCATGACCTTTATCTACGACCGTCTTTCCCGCGGTATGCTCGGGCAGGTAAACAGCGTGATCATTTCCGCCCCGCACGTGCTGAACGCCCCCTCCCGCCCCGCGTGGTTCTTCACACGGGAGGATCAGGGCGGCGTGCTGATCGACATCGGCTCGCATCAGGTGCATCAATTCTTAAAACTGACGGGCAATTCCACCGCCACCGTCACCGCCGCACGGGTGTCCAATCTGCGCTACCCGCAATATGCGGAATTTGACGAAGTGGGCGACATCATGCTCACGGGCGAAAACGGCGCCGTCGGCTTTTTGCACATTTCGTGGGACTTCCCCCCGGGGCTCGGTACGTGGGGCGACCCGCGTCTGATCATAGAAGCGGAAAAAGGCTATATCGAGCTGCGCAAAAACGTCAACATCGGGGTGGACAAAACGGGTGAGCACGTCTTTGTGGTCACCGAGGACGGCACCTTCCACGAAAGTGTGCAAGGGAAGATCGGCTCCGACTTCTTCCACCGCGTGCTGTGGGACGTGGTACACCGCACCGACAGTGCCCTGCCGCTGAAAGAGACCGTCACCACGATGGAACTGTGCATTAAGGCGCAAAAACTGGCTTTAGAGGGGTTCATATGAAGATCGTAAACGAAATGACGAACGGATATCCCATCCGCTACATCACCGACGATACCTATCACTACTCCTTCGGCTATTACAGTGCCAACAAGTGGGTAGACGATCACCGCGTGGTATTGGTGCGCAGTACCGAGTCGAAGCTGGAGGCTTTCTCCCGCCACGCCGAACTCGTGCTGGTGGATATCGAAGCCGAAACCGAAACCGTCCTCTGCGCGCTGTCCCCCGCGCCTGACCGTGCGTACGGCTCGGGGTACATTGAAGGGTACGTCGTGAACGGTGTTGACCTCTACTATCTGCAAAAAAGCGAAAACGGCGACAGTCTGTGGCACATGAACGTGGCGACCCGCGAAACGCGTGCGCTGTACGCCCACCCGAACGACCTCTATTTCCCGCACATCACCGCCGACGGGCGTTATCTCAATCTGGAGATCCATCCCGCACGCGACCGTGAACCCTACGTCTGCATACGCATCGACACGCAAAGCGGCACGTGTGAAACGCTGTTCCAAAAGCGCTTTCAAAAGCCGCTGTCCGAGGTCACGCACGTTATGATCTCCCCCACCGACCCCGACACCGTCTTTTTCTGCCACGAGGGGAACACCTTTTATATCTCCAACCGTCTGTGGCTGTATACCCGCGAAAACGGTATGCACTGTATCGCGAAACAACGGCTGGATGAAGAAGGCAATCTCGGTGATTGCTTCGGGCACGAGTGCTGGGCACCCGACGGGAAGGGCTTGTGGTTTGTGAAATACCCCTGCTCGCCGCTCCCGCCGCGCGGGTTGTGCTACGTCAGCACCGCGGGTGAGCAGACCGACGTACAGTATCAAAAATACCCGTACTGGCACGTCTGCTGTGCGCCGAACGGGCGGTACCTCGCCGCCGATACCCAAAGCGGCACCTACAGCGGCGTCTGCTTTGTGGATATCCAAACGGGGCAGGAAACAATGGTGCACAAAGCCGGTACCACCTGGCAGCACCCGACGCATCCGCATCCGTCTTTTAACTTGGATTCGTCCCTGCTCATCTTCCACGAATGGAAGGACGAGCGTGTCACACTCGGTTTGGTACGCACTGCCGATATTGTGGATTAAAGTGAGGGGTTTTTGATGACGATCACACAGGAAGTGATAAACGGGCTTGCCGTCACCCGCTTGGCAGACGCCCGTTACCATTACGCCTGCGGGTATTATTCTTCGAATAAGTGGTTAGATGAGCACCGCATCCTTCTCTCCCGTCAACCGATCGAGACGCCCATCACACCAACGTTTTACGATAGCGCCGAGGCGGTGCTGGTCGATGTGGCGGCACAAACGGAAGAGGTACTCGGCACCTTTATTCCCGCCATCGTATGGGGGCACACCCTCTACGGCATTGCGCTTCAAGGAGGCGAACGGGTGCTGTTTTGTATGGACGTCGATACCCGCACCCGCCGCGAACTGTTACGCACCGAGCGGTTTGTGGACGACATCTTCTCGATCACCGACGACGGACAAACGCTGGTCTTCGGTCTGCGCGACCCCGACGATCACAGCATTGCCACCTGCTATGCACTGGACACGGCAACGGGTGATCTGCGCGTACTGTTTGAAAAACGGTTCCAAAAGCCGTTCGCTGTCACCAATCACTACATGGTCAATCCCCAAAATGCGAAGCAGGTATTCTTCGCCCATGAAGGCGACACCTTCTACGTCAGCAACCGTCTGTGGCTGTATGACGAGGACGAGGGGATGCATTGCATGGCAAAACAGCGACTGGATGCCGAAGGGAATCTCGGCGACTGTTTCGGCCACGAATGTTGGGCACCCGACGGCAGCGGACTGTGGTTTGTGAAATACCCCTGCTCGCCGCTCCCGCCGCGTGGTTTGTGCTTTGCGGGAGTAAACGGTGAGCAGACCGACGTGCAGTTCGGCGCGTATCCCTACTGGCACGTGTGCTGTGCGCCGAACGGGCGGTATCTTGCCGCCGATACCCAAAGCGTCGAGTACAGCAGTGTCTGCCTGATCGATATAGAAACGGGCAAAGAGGCGGAAGCATACTGCGCAGGGTACTACCGGTCACACCCCGCGCACCCGCACCCCGCCTTTTCCCCGTCGTCCGAGCAGGTCATCTTTCACGACTTGAAGGACGGACAACTCACCCTCGGCATCGTGCGCGTTACCGATGTGCTGAAATAAATAACGACAGGAATAAAAATGAGAGAATGTACCGTAGCCGTACATTCTCTCCGTTTTTATTCTAATCATTCGCCGTTACATTGCAAAAGCAATATATCCAAGAAAGCGCGCACGCTGTCGTGCAGTTCCCACGCTTTCCAATAGACGTAGGTGTGGCGGCGCCAATCCCCAACCGAGCGCAATACCACGCCTTCGGGGAACTGCCCTTGCCAGGAAACCGACGGTACGAATGCCACACCCAACCCGAGATCCACACAGCGGCGGATATAAAACGGATCGTCACTGGTGAGCGCGATGCGCGGCACCACGCCGAAGTGTCGGCAGATCTGCTCGGTCTGGATATACAGATTGCTCTCACGCCCCATCGTAATAAACGCACACTCCCGCAGATCCTCGGCGGTTATCTCCTCTTTTTTGGCGAGTGGGCTGCTCCGCGACACCGCAAGCACGATCTCCTCCGACAATATCTTTTGTCGCTGCAAGGTACCGTCGGCAATGCGGTCGTCGGCAACGAGCAGATGAAAATCGCCGTCCTCCACCCCGTGACGGATAACGATATCCACCGACGGATATTGCCGACGGTATACATCCACCGCTTGCATCACCAGACGGCGATTGCTGTTAATGGCCAGCCGCAACTGTTTGGTCCCGCTCGCCTGCACCGCCGCCCGCGCCTCCTGCAAACGCGTCAATGCCTCCTGCGCCTTTTCCCAAAACACGCGTCCCCGCTCGTTCAGCGAAAGGCTGTTCGGTTTACGGTCAAACAACGTGACCCCCAATTCCGTTTCCAACCGTTTGATGCTTTGCGAAACGTCCGACGGCGGCACACCGAAGAGTTTTGCCGTTTTTGAGAAATTCTCATTTTCTGCCGCCGCGCAAAAATAGCGCAACTGTAACAGTTCCATTTTGCTCACCCCACCCTTAGTATATCACTGCCGAGCGTAACTTTCAAGTTATGGCAGAACATTTCATTTCATGCTTTACAATACGGTAAACTGTGGTATGATGTAGAAAAGGAGTGTGATATTATGGCAGAATTACTCGAAATCATCATGATCGTCAGTTTCGGTGCTTCGTGGCCGCTGAACGTGTTAAAATCGTGGCGCGCCCGCACCACCAAGGGCAAAAGCCTACCGTTCTTGTGCCTTATCTTTTTCGGCTATATCGCAGGCATCGCCTCTAAACTCGTGAACGACGCGTATATGGCGTCGATCGGCGAAAAATGGTATGTGCTGTTCTTCTACGTACTGAACCTCGTGATGGTAGGCGCCGATCTGTTGCTGTACGTCCGCAACTATCGGTTGGATAAGAAAGAAGAGGCGTAATATGCGTACGATATCGGATATTCCCTACGGCGATCATCCCATGCAGTGTTTAGACCTGCATTTGCCCGATAGCGATACCTTTCCCGTCTTCGTGTACTTTCACGGCGGCGGGTTGGAAAACGGCTCACGGTGTGGTACGTCGGTTATGGATAACTGGCTGGTCGCACACGGGGTAGCCGTGGCCGAGGTGGAATACCGTATGTATCCGCAGGCGCACTACCCCGATTTTGTGGAGGATGCCGCAGCCGCCGTCGCGTGGGTAAAAGATCACGTCAGCGAATACGGCAACGGCACCGCCCTCTACGTCGGCGGCAGTTCGGCGGGCGGGTATCTTTCGATGATGCTCTGCTTTGATGCGCGATACTTGGGCGCACACGGCATCGCACCGACCGATATCACAGGCTTTGTACACGACGCGGGACAACCCACCACCCATTTCAACGTCCTCAGGGAACGCGGGGTGGACTCCCGCCGTGTGATCGTGGACGAAGCCGCCCCGCTGTTCCATATCGGCACCGCCGACGCCTATCCCCCGATGCTGTTTATTGTGTCGGACAACGATATGGCGGGGCGATACGAACAAACCCAGTTGACACTTGCCGCCCTTCGCCATTTCGGGTACGATATGACCCGCGTACACTACCGTGAAATGCACGGTACACACTGTGCGTATGTGGACAAAACCGATGAAAACGGAGACAGTGTTTTGGGGCAGATAATTGTCGAGTTTATGCAAAAATAATCAAAACCGCCACGTTTTACATACGCGGCGGTTTTTTACTTATTTCGGCGAAAAACTATACATCGACACGCTTTGACAAATTCTACAATCTGTAGCCCGTTTTCCACAAAAATCGCTTCCAAAAAATGGTTTTCCACTGTTTTACGGGTGAAAAATCCACGATAAGACGCAATTTATCCACACTTTCCACCGAGTTTTCAACAATTGCGGGGAAAACGGCGGTTCCGCTTCGTTTTACAAACAGTAGTATTCCCTTGTCACCAAAAGGCAAATTTGTCACAAAAAACACCGTTTTTACAGCAAGAATTATCTTTTTTCACTTGCATAATTATCCACTCGCCGTACCATACTGTAAAGAGAGAGCCGAGGAGGAGGAATCGTCCCATGCTGAAAGGTGTCAACCACCAGATGATCGAACTTTGCACGGCAGACAGCCCGTATTTTGAGCGCGCGTTTTTTGTCTTGCGTCCCGACTGCACCGACCGCGAGATCGGTCATATGCAGGAGGAAGCGCGCCGTATGCTGCGCGCGGCGGGCGGGTACTCCGCACTCGACCGCAATCGCCGCCGTGCGCGGCGTATCCGCCTCTTGTGGGGTGCGGCGGGAGCGGCGGTCGGTGCACTGATCAGTTTTGTGATACTGTCGCTGTAAAGAACAAAAAAAGTGCTGTCGCGTTAACTGTAACGCGACAGCACCTTTTTATTTCTGTCAGATCGAGATCTGATGCGCCACTTCGTACATGGCACGGTCAAACGGCTTCTTCATCGCCAGTGCTTCGTCGATATCGAAATCCACAATGGAGTTCATCTGCAGAGCCACCACGCGATTGCTGAGGCCCTTGCACAAGAGTTCCACCGCCGCGTTGCCCATACGGCTCGCGAGCACGCGATCACGCACCGTAGGCGAGCCGCCGCGCTGCACGTGGCCCAGAATGGTCGGACGGGTATCGATACCCGTCGTATCCTGGATCTTCTTCGCCATCTCTTCCACACCGCCGATGCCTTCCGCCACGATGATGATGAAGTGGCGTTTGCCGGTCTCGTAGGTCGCTTTAAGACGGTCCAGAATGTCACGCTGAAAATCAAACGGCACTTCCGGCACCACAATGGTGGTCGCACCCACGGCGATACCTACGTTCAACGCAAGATACCCCGCGTGACGCCCCATAACTTCCACCACACTGCAACGGTCGTGCGACTGGGACGTATCGCGCAGTTTGTCGATCATATCCATACAGGTATTAAGCGCCGTATCGTAACCGATGGTGTACTCACAGCAAGCAATATCGTTATCGATGGTGGCAGGAATACCGATGCAGGGAATACCCTGACGGGTAAGATCCTGCGCGCCGCGGAACGAACCGTCGCCGCCGATCACGACCACGCCTTCAATGCCGTGCTTACGGCAAGTCTCTGCCGCTTTCTTTTGACCTTCCAGCGTGCGGAATTCCTCACTGCGGGCAGTATACAACGCCGTACCGCCGCGATGAATGATATCCGACACGGTGCGCAGATCCATCGGCAACAAATTCTCATTGATCAAACCGTCATAACCGCGGTACACGCCGCAGACTTCCATACCTTTTGCCAAAGCCGTACGTGCCACCGCACGCACCGCCGCATTCATACCGGGTGCGTCGCCGCCGCTGGTCAGCACCGCGATCTTCTTAATAGCCATTGTAAAACCGCTCCTTTGCGTTGGAAACTCTACTGATTATCCGTTTTAAACAGAACAGTATATATTATACTACAAATCGACCGAAAATATCAAGTCGACATTTCGCCGACAAATACAACGAAATTGGCAAATTATTACTGCATTTTCACCATTTTCACCAAATCTCCGCCACGTTTTCCGCTCCCAGCACCCGTTTCAGTTCCTCGGTCAGTACCGCGTTGGGTTGCACGAACTCACTGCTTGCAAGGCGTACCATCTTCCCGCTGTCGCAAAACCGCACATACACGGGAAAATCACCGTCGAATACCCGCATCAGCCTCCGTGCCTGGCGGTAGCGCGGGTCGGCTTCATCCGCTACCCGCAGATAAAGTCCCGGTCGGGCCGAAGGTTTCGGTGTCGACGGCTTTTCCGCCGTCGGCTTGGGCGGTACCGGTTTTGCGCTCACGTCTTCACGTATCTCCTCCACCACTAACGTGGGCGGCTCTTCGTCCCCGCCGTTCAAGCGGCCGACAAGCACCAGCGGCTGACCGGATTCGAGCAATCTACCGTACCGCGCCAGCGTTTTGGGGAAAATGAGCAACGGCAACGTACCGAACAGGTCCTCCACCGCGGCGTACGCCATCGTCTCACCCCGTTTGGTCTGTTTGGTACGCAAGGCCGACACCAACCCCATCACACACACAGAGTCACGGTCACGGTACTCGCCCTCGCCCTCTTCAAACGATTGCAGAATACGGTCGATACGCGCCGCATCTGCGGTGTCGTACCACGCGGCGTACGGGGTCAGCGGATGACCCGAAAGGTACAGCCCCGTCACCTCTTTTTCCATAGCCATACGGTCGGCATGGGAAAACTCCTCTGCCGCGGGCAACGTCGGCTCTGCCGCATCAAAAACGGGATCGTCAAAGAAGCCCATTTGTCCGTCAATATTACGGCGGCGATCGTCTTCCAGCGCGGAAAGCATGGCGTCCATACCTTCCAGCATTTGGCGGCGATTGGCGCCCAGACCGTCCAACGCACCGCATTTGATCAAACTTTCCACCGCACGGCGATTGCAATCGCGATACGCCGACATACGCCGACAAAACTCATAAAACGACGGGAACGGCCCGTTTTGCTCCCGCTCACGCACCAGATCGGCAATCAGATTACGCCCTAAATTCTTCACCGCAAACAAGCCGAAACGGATATTCTCCCCCTCGGTGGTAAAGCCCGCACGGCTCGCATTCACCGTGGGCGGCAGAACGGCAATACCCATACGCTGACATTCGCGGATGTATCCCGCCACCTTGTCCCCGTCGAGCACGCTGGTAAGCAACGCCGCCATATACTCCCGCGGATAACGGCATTTCAAAAACGCCGTCTGATACGCCACCAATGCATATGCCGCCGCATGGGATTTGTTAAACGCATAGGAAGCAAACGAGGACATATCCTCGAATATCTTCGCCGCCACGTCGGCAGGGATCCCCCGCCGCACACAGCCTTCCACCTCCACCGTGCCGTCTTCCCGCATGAGGCCGTCAATGAAGATGCGCCGTTCGCGTTCCATCACGTCCGCCTTCTTTTTCGAAACCGCCCGCCGCACGATATCCGCGCGTCCGAGCGAATAGCCCGCCAGTTCCCTGAACACCTGCATCAACTGTTCCTGATACACGATGCACCCGTAGGTCACATTCAAAAACGGTTCCAGGCGCGGGTGAGCGTACCGCACCGCCGACGGGTGGTGACGGTTATAAATATACGTCGGAATAGAATCCATCGGTCCGGGACGGAACAGCGAGATGACCGCAATAATATCTTCGAACCGTTCGGGTTTCAGATTTTGCAACACGCGCTTCATTCCCGCGGATTCGAGCTGAAACACCCCTTCACTGTTGCCCGACGACAGCATACGGTACACCGCTTCGTCAGAAAGCGGGATCTCTGCCACCGCAAACGACGGATCCCCACGTCGGATCTCCGCTTCGGCGTCAGCGATCACCGTGAGGTTTCGGAGTCCCAAAAAATCCATCTTCAAAAGACCGAGTTTTTCGAGTGCCGTCATGGTATACTGGGTCGCGACCGCTTCACCGTTCAGGCACAGCGGTACGTATTCCGACACGGGACGGGCGGTAATGACCACGCCCGCCGCATGGGTGGACGCGTGCCGCGGCATACCTTCCACCCGCCGCGCCATATCCAAAAGGCGGCGCACCGCGGGATCTTCATCGTATTTTTCACGCAGACGGGGCGCACTTTCGAGCGCCTTATCCAGTGTCATCTTCAAATCAAACGGCACGAGTTTCGCCACCGTATCCGCCGTGGCATACGGTATCGCCATCACCCGCGCCACATCCCGCACGGCGGCACGTGCCTTCATCGTACCGAAGGTCACGATCTGCGCCACACGGTCTTCCCCGTACTTGCGGATGACGTAGTCGATGACCTCGCCCCGCCGCTCGTCGCTGATATCAATGTCAAAATCGGGCATACTTACCCGCTCGGGATTCAAAAACCGTTCAAACAGCAGGTTGTATTTCAACGGATCGATACCTGTAATACCGATACAATACGCGCACAAACTGCCCGCACCGCTGCCGCGGCCCGGCCCCACGGGGATCCCCACACTTTTCGCATACTGCACGAAATCGTTCACGATGAGGTAGTAATCCACGTACCCCATCTGCTCAATGGTATCCATCTCGTATTGCAGCCGCGCCACCGCCTCCGCCGACGGCGTATCCCCATAGCGGCGGTGCAACCCCTCGTCGCACAAGCGGCGAAAATAGGCCGTACTGTCCCCGTCCGGTGCGTCAAATGCCGGCAAGTGGGTCTTGCCGAACACCAACTCCACCCGACAGCGGCGGGCGATCTCCACCGTGTTGTCAAATGCGGCGGGCACCGCAGGAAACAGCGCCCGCATCTCCTCCTCGGACTTCACGTAAAACTCCTCGGTGGAAAAAGCAAGCGGTGTCGGATCATCCAGCGTCGTACCCGTTTGAATACACATGAGCACCCGTTGCATCTCAGCATCTTCACGGGTGAGATAGTGCGCGTCGTTGGTACACACGGGCGGAATACCCGTCTCGGTCGACAGACGCAACAGCTGCGGATTGATCGCCTGCTGTTCGGAAAGCCCGTGATCCTGCAATTCCAAAAAGAAGTTGCCGCGCCCAAACACGCGGTCGTAATACAGCGCGGTCTGCCGCGCTTTTTCATAGTCCCCCTGCCGCAAGGCGCGGGGAATATCGCCCGCAAGGCACGCAGACAGCGCAATAAGACCTTCGTGGTATTTCTCCAGCAACTCACGGTCCACCCGCGGACGGCTGTAAAATCCTTCGGTCCACGCGGCAGAGACCATCTTCATCAGGTTGTGATATCCCGTCTCGTTTTCACACAGCAACACCAAGTGTCCGCTCTCGCTGTCTATTCCGTGTTCCTTATCGGTGCGGCGGCGGGGGGCTACGTACACTTCGCATCCCAAAATGGGCTGTATCCCCTCACGCATCGCCGCCTCATAAAACTCTACGATACCGTACATCACGCCGTGATCGGTCACGGCAACGGCGGTCTGCCCCAGCGCCTTCACACGGGCAAGCAGACCTTCAATACGGCAGGCGCCGTCCAACAAACTGTATTCACTGTGAATATGCAAATGAACGAATCCCACCGTACGTCCCTTCTTTCTTATTCCATATTCTCCGCAAACTCCACAATACGCCGCAAGCGGTGATTCACCCCTGAGCGGCTGATCGGTTCCGCAAGCGCCTCTCCCAATTCCCGCAGTGACATTTCGGGATTTTCCAGACGCAAACGTGCCAACTCCTGCAACTCTGCGGGCAGGGAATCCAGCCCGCCGTGCTGTGCAATGCGACGGATCGCTTCCACCTGTGCGGCGGCCGCGGCCACCGTTTTGTCGATATTGGCGTTTTCACAATTCGCCACGCGGTTCACGTTGTTGCGAATATCCTTCACCATCTTCACACTCATCAACTCAAGCGATGCACTCGTCGCCCGCATACGTGTCAGACAGTCTTCGATCTGTTCACTCTCTTTGAAATAAATGACCTGATTGCTCTTACGGCTCATAAATTTCGGACGCAGACCCAATTCGCGCAACAGCGCGATCAGGTCGCGGCTCAGGTTGTATTGCGGCAGATGAAACTCTAAGTGATAGTCCGCCTGCGGATCGGTGACCGCCCCGCACGCTAAAAACGCCCCTGCCAAGTAGGCGGCGGCGCAGTTTTCACACTCAAAGTTTGCACGGTTCAACCGCAAGGATACTTCGCCCTCCGCGTGGCCGAAACGGGACAACACACGCAGGCGGTCATCCGCCCCGCTCACCGAAAGCAAGTGAAAGCCGCCCTCCCGCTCACTCTCGTGCACCGCCGTTACACCGCAGATCTCACCGAGCAACGTGCGGTATAACTCCGCCACCGCTCCGCGCTCCGTCTGCATACTCACCGCCGCCGAAGAAAACGCGCGTCCCGTTTGTAACAGCCCATACGCAAATGCCGCGCGGCAACACGGCTGCCACGTGACCTCACACAATTCTTCCTTTACATTTGACGAAAACGACACCCTTCACTCACCTCCCGTATCCGTAGTTTTTACATACTTACGCTTTATGTATGTCCCTATGGTTTACCAACACCCGATGCCCCGCCTCTTGCAGATGTTCCGCCAAATGACGGGTAAAGGTGACCGAACGGTGTTTACCGCCCGTGCATCCGATGGCGATCACCAACTGGCTTTTCCCTTCCTCGGCATATCGCGGAATGAGAAAATCCACCATATCGCAGAGTTTTTCAGCAAATTCCGCCGCACCGTCGGAATGCATAACGAAATCGCGCACTTCTTCATCCATGCCCGTTTTGTGATGCAATTCTTCCACGTAAAACGGGTTATCAAAACAACGCACGTCCATCACCATATCCGCTTCGGCAGGGTAGCCGTACTTAAATCCGAAGGACATACACTGTATCGGCATACCCATACGGGCGTCCCCTAAAAAGAGCGCCACGATACGCTCGCGGAGTTGTGCGGCGGAAAGATGCGTCGTATCGATCAGATAATCCGTCCGTTCGCGAACGGTACGCAACATCTCACGTTCCTCGGCGATCGCACGGGTGACCGACCCTGCCGTACGGTCACACAACGGGTGTTTGCGGCGCGTTTCTTTATATCGCCGCGCCACTACCGCCGCATCGCACTCCAAAAACAGGATCTTGTACCGCACATCCAGACGCTCAAGTTCTTCCAATGCCCCCGCAAGATCGCGCAACAACTCACCGCCGCGCGCATCCACCACCACGGCGACCTGCGGCATCTCACTTTGCGACGTGCGGCAAAGTTCCGCAAATTTCGGGATCAGTTTCGGCGGCATGTTATCCACACAGTAAAAACCGATATCCTCCATTGCGTCGATGGCACGGGATTTTCCCGCACCCGATAATCCGCTTACGACAACGAATTCCACCGCTCATTCCTCCCCGATAAACTGAACTTCCCGCTCGAGCGTCACGCCGAACGCCTCTTGCACCCTGCGGCGCACGTCCCGCTCCAGTGCCAACACGTCGGCCGCAGTCGCACCGCCGCGATTGATAACGAAACCCGCGTGCTTTTCACTCACTTCGGCACCGCCCACACGCAACCCCTTGCATCCGCACTGCTCGATCAGTGCGCCCGCAAAATGCCCTGCGGGACGTTTAAAGTAACTGCCCGCACTGGGAAATTCCAGCGGTTGCTTTTCACGGCGGCGGCGCATAAATTCTTCCATACGCGCACCGATCGCCGCAGGATCGTCAGGTGTCAAGTGTACCGTAACCGACAGGATAAGCGTATCCCGCGTTTCCATAAACACACTGTGGCGGTAGCTGAGTTGCATCTCTTCCGCCGTGACGGTACGCACGCCGTCGGCATCCGCAACGAGCGCCGACGTCACCACGTCGGACAACTGCCCGTCGTAGGCACCCGCATTCATAAACAAACCGCCGCCCGCCGCACCGGGGATACCGTACGCAAACTCCAGCCCCGAAAGGCCCGCATCCCGTGCCGTGCGGCACAGATCTTTCAGCGGTGTCCCCGCAGGACAGGTAATATCAACGCCGCAAACGGTCGGCGGGCCGACGGGCGCGAAGAATACCGCCCCGTCGAACCCCCGATCGCTCACTAACAGATTACTGCCGCGGCCGAGCGGCATCCACGGGATCCCGCTCTCCCGACAAAGACGAAGAAGCGAGGGTAATGCGTCCGCATCCTGCACCGCGACGGCCAAAGCCGCCGTACCGCCGATATGAAAACTGGTGTGCTTTGCCAGCGGCAGATCCCGCGTGACCTCGCACCCCGCGGCACGTGCCGCCGTTTCCAATGCTTGATACCGCATTCCCAACACTCCCTCGCAGAATTTCGCCTATACTCTTCAGCCCAGTGCCGCCGCACCGATGATGCCCGCGTCGTTGCCGAGCGCCGCCACGCACAGACGGGTCTGGATCTTGCTGTACTTGCTGTAACGCTCTTTTTCGATCTGCGCACGCAACGGTGCCATCAAGGTCTCCCCTTCGTTGCAGATACCGCCGCCGATACACAGCACTTCCGGCTGGAAGATGTTGATCATATCGATCAGACCGGCCGCGATGTAGCGGATATAGGTATCCACCACCTGTTTGCCCACGGGGCAACCCGCGCGCATCGCGTCAAACGCGGTGCGACCGCTCACGTTGCCGCCCGCCATCTGTGCCATCTTGGAATCAGGGTTCGCTTCGATCGCACGGGTGGTCTGACGGATCAGCGCCGTCGCGGAAGCGTACGCTTCCCAGCAGCCGTTACGACCGCAGTTGCACGGCTCGCCGTCCACCACGATCACAGTATGACCGAGTTCCGCACCCGCAAAGTTCGAACCGCTGTAAATTTTACCGTCGATGATCACGCCGCCGCCGACACCCGTGCCGAGCGTGATGCACACGCAGTTCTTCACACCTTTTGCCGCACCCGCGACCGCCTCACCGAGTGCCGCCACATTCGCGTCGTTATCCATGAAAACGGGCTTGTTCAAGCCGTCTTTCAGCATCGCCACCAACGGCAGATGATCGAATTTCAGGTTGTTGGAATATTCCACCTCGCCCGTATCCCCGTTGCAGGTACCGGGACACCCCACGCCGACTGCGGCAATATCGTCCATCGTGAGGCCCGCATTCGTTACCGCCTCAAACGAAGTCTTCACCATATCCGCCACGATCTCCTCCGCAGGGCGGGGCAGTGCGGTCTTACACTTGGCACGGCCGACGATCTGATAGTTGTCATCCACCACGCCGACGGCAATGTTGGTGCCGCCCAAATCAATTCCGATACGATACATAATTTATGTTCCTCCTTAAAATTTGTTCCACTCTTTTTGCGTTTCAACCGACGCCGCCGCATCGTCCACCATACCGAGGTTGAACATCAGCTCCTGCGCCGCATTGTAGCCCATCTTTTTCTGGCGGTTGTTCATCGCCGCCACTTCGATAATGATCGCGAGGTTTCGGCCGGGTTTCACCGGAATGGTGTAGGACGGCACGTGAATACCGAGGATCTCGGTATACTCATTGTTCAGTCCCATACGGTCGTACACCTTTTCGCTGTCCCACTGTTCCATCGAAATGACCATATCGATCTTCTCGGTCATCTTGACCGCGCCCATACCGAAGATACGGCGGGCGTTTACGATACCGACACCGCGCAACTCGATAAAGTGACGGATGTTGTCGGGTGCCGACCCCACCAGCGTTTTAGACGACACACGGCGGATCTCCACCGCATCGTCCGCGATCAAACGGTGACCGCGCTTGACGAGTTCGATCGCCGTCTCACTTTTACCGACGCCGCTGTCGCCCGTCAGCAGGATACCTTCGCCGTACACTTCCACCAACACGCCGTGCCGCGTGATGCGGGGAGCGAGTTCCACCGAAAGGTAAGAGATCAATGCCGCCATAAAACTGGTGGTGAGATCTTTCGAGCGAAGCAACGGCACTTCATTTTGCACGCATGCCTCCTCCAGTTCTTTCAGCGGAGGAATATCCCGTGAAATGACCACGGCGGGCGGACGGCAGGCGGCAAACGCCGCAAGACGTTCGGCGCGCACGTCGGCAGGCAGATCGTTCAAATATCCGCATTCGCTCTTACCCACTATCTGAATACGCTCACTGTCGAAATAATCCAGGTAGCCGCCGAACGCCAACCCCGGACGGTTGACATCCGCACTGCTCACGGGGATCGCCTCGGGATCGCGGGGCATATACACCGTCTCCAAGGACATCTCCCTGATGATCTGTGAAAGCGGTACCGAAAACTTTTTCGCCATCGTATCACGTCTCCCTTTTTGTATACTCCACTTTATTATAC
Source organism: uncultured Eubacteriales bacterium (assembly GCA_964515215.1). GTDB lineage: Bacteria > Bacillota > Clostridia > Oscillospirales > Acutalibacteraceae > SIG588. The sequence continues at coordinate 3,041 of CAZESL010000022.1, read as the reverse complement.
TATATATGTGTGTAAGTTTCAAACACTATTTCACATTTTCGGTAAAATTTTTCAAACGCGTGGAAATTTACGCCTTTCCTCTTGCAAGTGGGGACAAAATCCGCTATACTGAAAGCGGTAATTTCCACAAAAAGGAGGTCCGGCTATGGCGCGTATCCACGTGGGGCAGTTCAACGATTCGTTCCCCCCCACCATCGACGGCGTGGCGCAGGCCGTAAAGAATTACGCCGCATGTCTGCATCAAAACCATTGTGACGTCACGGTGGTCACTCCCGCCTACAAAAACGTGCGGGACGACTATCCGTTTGAAGTATACCGCTATCAATCCATTCCGCTCGATAACCGTATCGGGTACCGTGCGGGCAACGTGTTCAGCCCCGAGGCGGTGTTGCACTTGCGCCGCAAAAAGTTTGATCTGATGCACGTGCACGCCCCCTTCGCCTCTTCGGTGTTGGTCAGCAATATCAATCATCGCCCCCGCGTGCCCGTGGTGCTCACCTATCACACCAAGTTTGAGGTGGATATTGAAAAACGGGTCAGCAACTCCGTGTTCCGCAAGGTGGCGATGGAGTTTCTGCTGAACAACGTGAAAGCCGCGGACGAAGTATGGACGGTCACCGAAAAATGCGGGGAATCCCTGCGTGCCATCGGGTATGAAGGGGACTTCCGCGTGATGGAAAACGGCACCGATTTCGCCTTCGGCAGGGCAGATGCCAACAAGGTCGCCCAATTGCGGGAAGCGTACAACCTGCCGGAAGACACCTTCATCTTCCTCTTCGTCGGACGCATGATGTGGTATAAGAACACCCGCCTCATTTTGGATTCGCTGAAGATCGCGAAGGAAAAGGGGTTGCCGTTCCGTTGCTTTATGATCGGCAGCGGTTTGGATGCGGAAGATATTCAAAAATATGCAAACGACCTGCAATTGAATGACGAAGTCATTTTTACAGGTCCGATCTACGACCGCGAATATCTGCGCGTATTTTACAGTCTCGCGGATATGTTTCTCTTCCCCTCTACCTACGATACTTCGGGCATCGTGGTGAAGGAAGCGGCGGCGTGCGAATGTCCCGCGCTCTTAGTGCGGGATTCCTGTCCCGCCGAAGGCGCGGTGCACGACGTTTCGGGCTTCTTGGCGGAAGAAAATGCCGCCTCCTGCGCCGAAGCGATCCTGAACGCCTGTCACAGCCGTGACCACCTTGCGGCAGTCGGGCAAGAGGCAGGGCGCTCACTCTACCTTTCGTGGGATACGGCGGTGGACCGTGCGTATGCCCGCTATACTGAGATCTTGAAAAATTGGAAAGGCTGATACCGATGAACGTATACGAAACGCTGAAAAGCGGCGGTTACGACACCGCCCTTACCACCCTGTACGGCACCGAGGCACTCGATGCCGCCCGCACCCGTTGGATGGCGGCGGTGGAAGAATTCACCCGCCTGTTCGGCGAGAGTGAAAACGTGCGTCTCTGCTCCGCTTCGGGACGTACCGAACTGTCCGGCAACCACACCGACCACAATCACGGGCGGGTACTTGCGGCGGGTGTGCAACTGGACACCATCGCCGTCGTCGCTCCGCGTGATGACAACACCGTGTGCGTGCATTCCGAAGGGTACGCCCCGCTCACGCTGGACATCACCGAACTCACCGCCCGTGCGGACGAAAAAGGTACTTCCGCCGCACTGATCCGCGGCACCGCCGCACGGTTGAAGGAACAGGGCGGCACCCTCGGCGGGTTCTCAGCCTACGTCACCTCCGAAGTGCCCGAAGGCTCGGGGCTTTCTTCCTCGGCGGCGTACGAAGTGCTGATCGGCACCATCTTAAACTCGCTGTTCAACGGCAACCGCTTCACTCCCATGGAGTTAGCGCTGGCGGCGCAGTATGCCGAAAACGTGTATTTCGGCAAGCCCTGCGGCGTGCTTGACCAGATGACCTCGGCGGTCGGCGGCGCGGTCGCGATGGATTTTGCCGATCCCTCCCACCCCATTATTCGGCAAATTGATGTAGATTTCGGCAAATACGACCGCGTACTCTGCGTGGTCAACACGGGCGGCAACCACGCTGACCTGACGGATGACTACGCCGCCGTCACGGCGGAGATGAAAGCCGTCTCAAACGAGATGGGGGTAGGTTTTTTACGAGAGACTACCTGCGAGGCTGTTCTGACAAGAGCTTCCGCTTTACGCGAAACCTGCGGCGATCGCGCACTTCTCCGCGCGTTCCACTTTTTCGCGGAAGACCGCCGTGCCGATGATATGGCAAATGCGTTGGAAAGCGGCGATATCGCGGGGTATGAGCGCATGATGCGCGCTTCGGGCGACTCCTCCTTCCGCTTCTTGCAGAATCTCTACTCCAACAAAGCGGTAGACTGTCAAGGCCTTTCCCTTGGCATCTGCGTAGGCGAACAGGTGCTCGGTGAAAACGGCGCGGTGCGTGTGCACGGCGGCGGTTTTGCAGGCACGGTGCAGGCATTGCTCCCCAAAACCTCCCTCCCCACCTTCCGCGAAGCGATGGAAACGGTGTTCGGCGCGGGCTGTTGCCACGTGCTCCGCATTCGTCCCGTCGGCGGCGTGTGTCTGGACGATATTAACGGGTAATATTTACGTAATACACAAACACGGGTACGGCAAATCTGCCGTACCCGTGTTGTTTTACGTCCGCACACCCGCGGCGGGCGCAAGCCTCCCCTTGTCAGGTTATTCCCCCGCGTGCGGGGGAAATGTCCGCGAAGCGGACAAAAGGGGCCCGTCTCCGGGAGGAAGGTGATTTTTTGGTCGCAAGAGCGGCCAAAAAATCGGAGGGGTAGTGGGAATCCGTGCGTATTTTTGCGGGCGGCAGATTGCCGCCCCTACCGCATATTGGGAGTAGAACACCCGGCCCCTTGCCTCTCCTTTTAAGGAGAGGTGGCACGAGCGCGAGCGAATGACGGAGAGGTCATCCGCGGGCGGCAGATTGCCGCCCCTACCGCAACACGATGAAACAAGGGTAAGTGGAGTGGTAACATAAAAGTGTAGTCGACAAATTCACCCAAAAGAGATATAAT
>CAZESL010000021.1:0-25266 GCA_964515215.1 uncultured Eubacteriales bacterium | reverse complement strand
CACGTTGCCGATCTCGCCGCGTTCACCGGTCGGCATGAGTTCCCGTCCGCAACACGCCAGCGCCGCACCGCACCGCCCGAGTGCATCGAGTTCACTGTAAAGTTCAAACGCTTTCGCGGTGATGTCTGCCGCGGCAAAATACGGCTTACCGTCTTGAACGACCGAAAAGGTACCCCCCGAAAACGCAGGAATGTCCTCCCACACGGTCGGTCGGTCGCTTAGACAGTCGCTGATAACGGGGGCGGTCGTTGCCGTTGTTGTTGTCGTTGTTGTTGTTGTTGTTGCGTCCGCAACGGTAGTTGTGATGGCGAAAGTCGTCGTGGTATTTGAGGGTGTAACGGTTGGCGTCGTTCCGTTAGGGGCGGGGGAAACGGCGCAGCCGCTGACCGATATGAGCAGTGCCAGCGACAGGGCGATAAGACGTCGTTTCATCGTTCTCACTCCTTCACGTAGATGCTTTCGGTGATCGACTCGTGGGAGTGTCCCGCGAAATCGGTTTTTGAGGTGAGTACGAATCCTTCTGCCGCAAGGTCAACGTCCCACGCCACGTCGGAGGGGTAGTGTCGATTCCAGTTGTAAAGAACGACGCCTTTACAGCGGGAAAGGTCAAGATCTTTGTCTTCCACAAAGCAATAATCGTCTTCACCCGCGTTTTGCAGGTAGTCGTCGTCCGTGATGAACGCACCGCCTTCGGTGAATTGTTTGGCAGAGTAAACGCTCATCCACAAGGTATGCCCCGCGGTGAGTGCCAATACCCGTTCGCGCAGGGCGCGGTCTTGGCTTTGGCGGCGTTTTAAAAACATACGCCCGCCGTGCTCGTCGATACAGATGATGTAGTACAATAGTGGTCACCTCATAAACGGTTATCTATCCGCTTCAGCTCTTTCGAATTTTGTTATAGTCAAACGGGAACGCAAACGCTTCCAACTTCAAAACAATCGTTTTCTTTGAAGATTATAGCACAAAGAACGAAAGAATTCAATGATGTAGAACAAAACAGATGCTCTACTCGTATCGGGTCGAACTCACGAGTTTTTAGTGAAATCGTTCGCTGTTGCTCACGGTGAAATCGAAACCTGCGGTTTCGGTGAAATTTTCTGCTGACGCAGAAAGTGAAATGAAATCCACCCACCGCCTCAGCGCTTTCACACGCCGTAGGCGTATTTCACATTGCATAGCAATATTTCACCCACCCGTAGGGTGGATTTCGTTGCACCAAACAACAAAGACAGACCCGAAGGGTCTGTCTTTGTTGTTTGGTGCGAGAGACGGGACTTGAACCCGTACGTCTTCGACACACGCACCTCAAACGTGCCTGTCTGCCAGTTCCAGCACTCTCGCATATTCGTTTTGCAACGCTACTGATTATAACACTCCTTTTTCATAAAGTCAAGCACTTTTTTCGGGATATCACAATTTATTTTCAAAAAACGCCGTCGAATTTTCTTCGACGGCGTTTCGACTTGTCATTATAAGCAGGTGCGGCGCAATTCTTCGCCCGAAAGGGGAGAGAGGTAGGCGGGCGGTACGTCGAATACCGTTTTGCAACCGTATTGCCCCTCATTCGCCAGACGGGCGGCGGCACGGGCGTACGCCACCAGCACGCTGGCGGTGAATTCGGGGTTGGAGTCCAGTTCCAAATGATATTCGATCACGTGGGTGTGTTCTTCTTCCAGTCCTGTTTTACCCACACGGACAACAAAACCGCCGTGGGGGATGCCGCTGTGATCACGCAAGAATTCCTCTTCGCTGATGAAGTGCACCGTGGTGTCGTAATCCGCAAAGTAGTGCGGCATGGTGACGATCTCACGTTCGATGCGGGCGGTGTCAGCCCCCTCTTCCGCCACCACGAAGCATTCGCGGGTGTGCTTTTCGCGGGTGGTGAGCGTCGGCGTTTCACCGCGCCGTACCGCTTCCAGTGCGGTGGGAACGGGGATGGTGTACTGCTTCGCATTTTTTACACCTTCGATGCGGCGCACGGCATCCGAATGCCCTTGGCTGACGCCCTTGCCCCAGAAGGTGTAATCCTGCCCTGCAGGGAGGATGGAAGCGGCGTACAAACGGTTGAGCGAAAACATGCCGGGATCCCAACCTACCGAGATGAGTGCCGTGGTCTTTCCCTCGGTTGCCGCTTCATTTACCGCCTCGTAATGCTGCGGGATCTTCGCGTGGGTATCGAAACTGTCAACCACGTTAAACATGGCGGCCAATTGCGGTGTTTGTACGGGCAGGTCGGTCGCACTGCCGCCGCACAGGATCATCACGTCGATCTTATCACGGAAATCCGCCACCGCATCCGCCGCATAGACGGGCAGGTCGGTTGCTGTTTTTAACGTTTTGGGGTCACGGCGGGTAAACACCGCCACCACGTCCATATCCGCATTTTGGCGCACGGCCAGTTCCACACCGCGGCCTAAATTACCATATCCGAAAATACCGATTCGAATGCTCATAGTATAACGACCTTTCTTAATAACTGCCAAAAGCATAGCATATTTTGTGCCGAAACGCAAGAAAAAATTAGCGGTATCCCGAAAATCGGTGATACCGCCGTAAATTACAGTTTTTTCAGTTCATCCAGGCATTTTTGGCAAATGTTATGTCCACGGAAGACCGTGACGTCCCGTGCATCACCGCAATACAGGCAGGCGGGGAGATATTTCTTCAAAACGATGCGGTTGTCTTCGGTGAAAAACTCCAACGCGTCGCCTTCTTTGATGTCCATGGTGCGGCGCAATTCGATCGGAATAACGATACGGCCGAGATTGTCGACGGGACGAACGATACCGAGAGATTTCATGTGTTGTACCTCCGCGAAAAATTAAACGAAACGTGTCGTTTTCGGTCACTTGATTCTACTATTTTTTTCCATAAATGTCAAGAGCTTTCTGCGCGTTTCATATATTTACCACGGAGGGATGGTATGCTAAACAAGATCTGGGTTGGGTTGATGTTGGTCGCCGTGGTGGGGAGTTTTGTAACGGGCGAGACCGCGGCGGTGACCGAAGCACTGTTGAACGGCGGTAAAAACACGTTGACGTTTATGCTCACGCTCGGCGGTTCCATGTGTTTGTGGAGCGGCTTTATGCGCGTGGCGGACAAGGCGGGACTTACCCGCTTGTTTGCACGGCTGACCGCGCCGCTGATGCGTCGTTTGTTTCCTGATCTGCCGTCGGAGGGGGAGGCGTGTCGGGCAATGTCGATGAATATGGCGGCGAACGTGCTGGGGCTTGGGAATGCCGCCACACCGCTTGGGTTACAAGCAATGAAGCACCTGCGTGCCGCCGCACCGCATACGGCACACGCTACGCGGAATATGGTGGTGTTTGCCGTTTTGAACACTGCGTCGGTGCAACTGATACCGACTACGGTGGCGGCACTGCGGGCCGAAGCGGGGTCGGCCGAACCGTTTGCGATCTTGCCCGCCGTGTGGATATCTTCGCTTGGGGCGGCGGTGGTTGCCGTTACGGTGGCGCGTGTGTGCGGGAAGGAGTGAGCAACGTGGGAGCAGAAGCGGTCGTACTGTTGTTTGTGGGGGCGGTGCTGGTGTTGGCATTGCATAAACGGGTGGCGGTATTTGATGAGTTTTGCATCGGTGCAAAGGAAGGGGCGCGGGCGGCGGTGCTGGTGTTTCCCACCCTGCTCGCGCTGATGACGGCGATCGCCATGTTGCAGGCAGGCGGTGTGATCCGCGGAGCAGTGGCGCTGTTACAGCCTGCGGCGCGGTGGTTGGGGTTTCCCGCCGAAGCATTGCCCGCAGCACTGCTTCGCCCGCTCTCGGGCAGTGGATCGCTCGCGGTGTTGCGGGAAATATTACAACAGCACGGTGCCGACAGCACGGCAGGGCGGGTGGCGAGTGTGTTGCAATCTTCGACTGAGACCACCTTTTATACGCTCTCGCTCTATTTCGGATACGTTGGTATCAAAAAGACGGGGTGTGCACTGCCTGCGGCACTTGCGGGCGATCTGACCGGTATGATATTGTCGGCGTTGACGGTGCGTCTTTTCTTTTAAAAATCCTTGCCGTTTACAAAGAAATGTGATATACTGATAGTCACCCGTACGTTGTCCTTCCCGTATAGTGGAAGGAAAGGCGGGGGTATGTATGCGAAAACGGCGGCGTGTGTGGCGAGTGGCGTGTTTGCTTTTGGCGACGGCGGCAATCGTGTCGTTAGCACTCGATTACGCGATGCGTCCTCTGGTGGAAGAATACGCCGTCAATCGCGCCCGTACCGTGGCGAGTGAAGCAATGGCGGCGGCGGTGGAGGAAGTGCTGGAGACGGAAGGCGCTTGCAGCGGGCTTACCGCCGTGTCGCGCGATGCGGACGGCGCGGTGCTTTCGATCGAGACCGATACCGCGGCGGTCAACCGCTTGAGCGCACGGGTGGTCACCGCATTGGGTGCGGTGCTGTTGCGTGAAGAGTATTCCGAACTGAAAGTGCCGCTCTTGAATGCGACGGGACGTGTCTTCTTGATGGGACGCGGACCGAAAGTGACGATGAAACTGCAACAAAACGGTGCCGCTACCGTGCGGATCACCAGCCGATTTTCGGAAGCGGGTATCAACCAAACGGTGCATCGATTGGAATTGGACGTCACCTTTCGTGCGGTGCTGTTGGTAGCGGGAATGTGCGAACCGATTGAAACGAGCGGTAATTTTTTGGTTACCGAAACGGTCATTGTCGGCACGGTGCCCGACAGATATGTAGATTTTTCGGGAGGGTAAACACGATGGATTTTGAACAGGCAAAACAGCGTATTGCGGCGTTGCGTGAGGTGATCGACTATCACAGCCGCCGTTATTACGATGAGGATGCACCCGAGATCGAAGACGACGAATTTGATGCGTTGACGCGCGAATTGCGTGAACTGGAAACGGCGTTTCCGCAACTGATCACGGCGGATTCCTATACACAGCGGGTACACGGCGAGATATCGTCGCTGTTTACGCCCGTGCGACACGAAGTACCGCTTGCCAGTCTGCAAGACGTGTTTTCTTATGAGGAACTGACCGATTTCGACCGCCGCGTACGTGAGGTGATCCCCTCGCCGCGCTACGTGGTGGAACCGAAGATCGACGGCTTGTCGATCGCGTTGACCTATGAAAACGGACGGTTGGTGCGCGGTGCAACTCGCGGCGACGGTGAGGTGGGGGAAGACGTCACCGCCAACGTGCGGACGATCGCCAATATTCCCGCAACGCTCACAGCGGCCCTGCCGCGCGTGATCGTGCGCGGTGAGGTGTATATGCCGCGTGAGCAGTTTGCCGCGCTGGTGGAACAGCAGGAGCAAAACGGGGAAAAGACCTTCAAAAACCCGCGTAATGCGGCGGCAGGCTCACTGCGGCAAAAGGATTCTGCCGTGACCCGCTCGCGTGGGCTGGATATTTTCGTCTTTAACCTGCAAATGATCGAAGGGGAGACGGTGGATTCTCACGACCGCTCTCTTTCCCGTATGGAAGAATTGGGATTTCATATCGTGCCGTTTCGCTTTACGGCAGAAACGGCCGAGGAGATCGTTGCCGCCGTGCAAAAGATCGGTGAGATGCGGCACGGCTTGTCGTTCGATATTGACGGCGCGGTTGTTAAGGTAGATGACTTTACAGATCGCGAACGCCTCGGTTCCACCTCCAAATTCCCGAGATGGGCGGTGGCGTTCAAATATCCGCCCGAAGAGAAGGAGACCACCCTTTTGGACGTGGAAGTCACGGTGGGGCGCACGGGTGTGTTGACACCGACAGGTGTGTTTACGCCCGTTATGCTGTCCGGCAGTACCGTGTCGCGTGCTACCTTGCACAACGAGGAGTTTATTCGCGAAAAAGGGCTGTGTTTAGGTGACACGGTGGTGTTACGCAAAGCAGGGGATATCATTCCCGAAGTAGTGCGCGTAAAGGCACATCTGCCGGGTGCTGCGGTGTACACCATGCCCACGCAGTGCCCGTCTTGCGGCGCGGCGGCGGTGCGCGAAGAGGGAGAGGCGGCACGGCGTTGTCCGAACCCCTTATGTCCCGCCCAACGGTTACAGAAACTGGTGCATTTCGCTTCGCGTGATGCAATGGATATTGAAGGGCTCGGTCCTGCGGTGGTAGAATTGCTTGTGGATGCGGGGGCAGTATCTTCGGTGACGGATCTGTACCACCTCTCGCACGGGGCGGTCGCCGCTCTGGAACGTATGGGTGAACGTTCGTCGGATAACCTGCTGGAAGCGGTGGAACGGTCCAAAGAAAACGATCTGTTCCGCGTGTTGTTCGGTTTGGGGATACGTCATATCGGGCAAAAAGCCGCGAAACTGCTCGCGGAGCATTTCGGGACGATGGAGGCGATCATGAACGCCTCGGCGGACGATCTGTGCGCGATCGACGGTTTCGGTACGGTGATGGCCGAGAGCGTTTGCCGCTTCTTTGCACAGCCGTCTTCGCGCCTGCTGGTCGAGCAATTGACGGCGGCGGGTGTGAATATGACCTGCCGCACCGAGCGGGCCGACCGCCGCTTTGAAGGGATCACCTTCGTGCTGACGGGCACGCTTCCCACCATGAAACGGGATGAAGCGGCGGCACTGATCGAAAAGTACGGCGGCAAGACGGCGGGCAGTGTCTCTAAAAAGACGGGCGTCGTATTAGCCGGCGAAGATGCAGGCAGTAAACTGACGAAAGCACAGCAACTGGGCATCCGCATCATTGACGAAGCGGAATTTTTGTCGATGCTGGAATAGCGTTAAAATAAGGGGCTGTCGCGTTAAAGGTATTTTGCACAATTCGATTTGTGCAACGTTACCTTGACGCGACAGTCCTTTTTTGTGTTCTATTGCCCGGCGTACGGTCATATAGTGAAAGCAAGAGGTGAGGACAGGCATGGACGAATGGGAAAAGGTGATCTCCGTGTTACCGCGTGATGTGCAAGAGGAGTTGCATACGGTGTCGCCTGCCGTGAGAGAGGCGGTGGCGGAGATACGGTTTCGTGTGAACGCTCCTATTCTTTTGACGGGTGCAAGTCTTGCGTATTCCTGCGGCAAACGGCGATATACGGCGGAGGATATGTACCGTCTGTTTTCACACTTGTGTGCTCACTCGGTGTACGCACATCAAGAAGAATTACGTCGTGGGTATATCGCTACGGCCAACGGATGCCGTGCGGGAGTGGCGGGACAAGCGGTGACGGAAAACGGACAAGTCGTGTCCATGCGTGACATTACCTCGGTGTGTTTGCGTCCTGCACGGGAACACCGCGGGTGCGCCGCACCGCTTTTGCCGTATCTCTACCGTGACGGACGGTTACAAAGCGTGTTGGTGTGCGGCGGCCCCGCAAGCGGGAAGACGACCCTGTTGCGGGACGTTATCCGTACGCTGTCATGCGATAAGCGGCATCCCGCGCAATTGACGGTAGTGGACGAGCGGGGGGAGTTGACCGCGACGTTTCACGATGTATGCCCGTTTGACGTGCTCGGCGGCTTTACCAAAGCGCAGGGGATCGAACAGGCGTTGCGTACGCTGTCTCCCGAAGGGATCGTGTTTGACGAGCTGGGCGGCAGGGCGGACGTTGAGGCACTCGTACGATGCGTGCACGGCGGTGTGGCGACACTCGGCAGTGTGCACGCCGAAAGCGTGGCAGTGTTGCGTGAACGGCCCGTACTGCAACCGCTGCTGGAGGTCGGTGCGTGGGATATCTTCGTCATCATGCGCGGTCGATATGCTCCGGGTGAGATCGCGTCAATAGTGGCAAAAGAGGAGGTTTTACGGTGAAGGGGGTAGGTTTGTGTTTGCTTGTCGCGGCGGGCGGGGGCATCGGTTGCCTGCGGGCGGCGGCACTGCGTGAGCGGGAACGTGCACTTGGAACGATGTGTCGTTTTGTGGATTGGCTGATACGCGAAATACGTTACACCGCCGCACCGCTGGATGTGCTGTTGCGCCGTGCGGCGCAAGTGCTGGGGCAGGATCTGCCGCTGTTTGATGCGGCAGATACCTTCGATACGTGGTGTGCGTCACTTCGCAACGACGTAAAGAGAATTGGCTTTACAGAAGAAGATGCCGCGCATATATGTCGTTTTGCCGAGGAACTCGGGCGATCGGACGTGGCGGGTCAACTCGCACACGGCGCGTTTTACGCTGCGCTGTTTGAAGAGCGGCGGCAGGCGGCGCGAGCGGATGCAGATAAGCGCGGACGGGTGGAGTTGATGTTGTGGACGGGCGGCGCTACCGTGTTGGCGTTACTTTGGATATAGGAGACCGGAACACCTATGGAAGTCGATCTTATTTTTAAAATTGCCGCCATCGGTATCATCGTGGCGGTACTCAATCAAGTGCTCATCCGTTCGGGACGGGAGGAACAGGCGATGCTTACGACGCTTGCGGGGCTGATCGTCGTGCTGTCTATCATCGTGGTCGAGATCAGCGAATTGTTTGACACGGTAAAATCCGTGTTCGGCTTGTGACGCGGTATGGAGATCGGCGTATGTTGCGGCGTATTGGCGGTCACGGCGTTTTTGGCGGTGTTGCTTCGGCAATACCGCCCCGAAGCGGCACTTGCGATCAGCGTATTGGCGGGCGGTGCGGTTGCGGCGTTGCTGCTTGGGACGTTGGCACAGCCGCTGGGCACCGTGTCAGAGTGGTTAGAGCGCGGCGGCGTGGACGATGCGACGGTCGCGTTGTTGCTCAAAGCGCTCGGCATTTGTTTGCTGACACAACTGACGGCAGACGTCTGCCGCGATGCGGGAGAGACCACTCTGGCGACGCATACGGAACTGGCGGGCAAAGCGGCGCTTTTGCTGTTGATCCTGCCGATGTTCGTACAAATACTGGATCTCGCCGTGACGTTTATCAACGGTGGTTGATCCGCCTTGCCTCGTTGCTCGTTACGTGTGCGTGGATATGGTGGACGCCGATGAACGCCGCGGCGGAGACAAATGACTTGTACCGTGAACAAGTAGAGGTGTTGGAGGCAGAACGGCTGTTTGATGCCTTGCCCGCCGAAACGCGGGAGTTGTTACGCTCGGTCGGGATCACCGACCTTGAACTGGAAAGGTATACCGCTTTACAACCGAACGACCTCATGGAAATGTTGCTCGCACTGTTCAATGAGCAGGCGGGCGGAGTGGGGGCGCTGTGCGGCGTCCTGCTCGGCGTGACGGTCATGGCGGCGTTTGCCGAAAGTTTACAGCAGGCGGCGGCAAGCGGCACGATGGGAGAAACGGTAAGCCGTATATGCGCGTTGGCGGTATGCGGGGCGGTACTGATACCGATCGGCGGATGCTTAGAGCGCGTGCGGGAAGCGGTCGAAAGCGTGCGGGTCTTGATGCTGAGTTTTGTGCCGACCTACGCCGCCGTAATATTGGCGGGTGGCCACGCGACGCTGGCAACGTCTTACAGTACGGGGTTGCTTGCGGGAGCCGAATGTGTGACGGCGTTGGTCGGAGGCGTAGCACTGCCGCTTCTCACCGTTTCGTTGGGGCTCGGCATGGCGGGAGGGTTATCTCAACGTAACCGTCTGGCGGGTATCAGCGGCAGTTTGGCGAAAGGGGCGATGTGGCTTCTCGGTACGGTCACGGCGCTGTTTGTCGGTATACTTTCCATGCAAAGCCTCGTGGCGGCATCGGCCGATTCTCTCGGACAACGCGCCGCAAAGATGACCATCAGCAGTTTCGTACCGATCGTCGGCGGTGCATTGAGTGAAGCGTTCGGTACGGTTACGGGGTGTATCGGTGTGTTGCGTTCGACCTTGGGAATGTTTGGGGTGTTGGCCTCTGCGGCACTGGTACTTCCGCCGTTTTTTTACTGCTTCGCATGGTCGTTTGCCATTGGTCTGTGCCGTACGGCGGCGGACGTGCTCGGCGTGTCGTCGGTGGGCGGTGTGTTGGGTACGGTGCAAACGGTGGTGAAGGTGCTGATGGGGATACTGGGAGTTTGTGCTCTGCTTCTCATCGTGGCAACGACGTTGATAACGGTGGTGGGGAGGTAACGGATGGCGGGACTCAAAGCGTGGGGGATATCTCTCTGTTTCGTGGCGGCGGCATGTGCCGTCACGGAGTTTTTGGCACCGAAAAACGGTGCGGGACGGTTGCTTCAAATGCTGTGCGGTGCGGTGTTGCTTTTTTGCGTGCTGTCGCCGCTCGTTAAGGTGGATTGGGACGAGGTCTTGTCGTGGGATGCGGCAGAATTGCAGACCGAACAGAGTGAACGGTTACAGGAACATTTACAAGAACAACTGCGCGCACCGCTCGGGGAGGCGATCGCCGAAGCGGGGGCGGCGGCACTGGCAAGCTACGGCCTTACGGCCGAAAAGATCGAAGGAGTTACGGATATTGATGCGCGCGACGGCATATACATTAGGGAGATACGGGTGTATCTGAACGCACAGCAAGCGGTGCGGCGGGTTGCGGTGAAACAGATATTGGAGCAACGATTCAAAGTCGACGTGACGGTACGGGAGGTGTGATATGTATAAGCGGCTGATTACCAAAGCGGTGGCGTTTTTGAAAGGTAAAAACGGTGTGCGTTGTATCGTTATTGTGGGTGCGGTCGGTATCCTGCTGATATTCTTATCGGAATTGCTTCCCGCACGGGAAAAGACTGCCGAAACGGTGACAGCGGATACCGACACCTACGTTCGTACGTTGGAAGAACGTTTGACCGAAACTGTCTCCCGTATTGACGGCGTGGGCGCGTGTCGCGTCATGGTGACACTGCAAAACGGCGTGGAATACGTGTACGCCAGTGAAGAAAAGACGGGAAGTGATTATAAGACCGAAGGCGATGCGTTATCACGGGCGGACGATAACGAGCAGTCGGTCATTTTGGTGCAGACCGATCGCGGGTACGAGGGATTGCTCGTTACCGAATTACAGCCGACGGTAAAAGGGGTCGTGGTAGTTTGTGAAGGGGGAGGAGATGCGGTCGTTCAAGAGCGGGTACGGGCGGCATTGTGTGCCGTGCTGAACGTTACGGACAAGCGCGTGTGCGTGGTTGCCGGCAACGGTAAATGATCTTCAGAAAGGATGAAAGGTTATGAAACGGTTTTTCGGAAAGAAGCAGGTGTTGGTCGCCACGTTGGCAGTGGCGTTGGGGCTGGCGGTGTACTTAAACTACTATTTGGCACAAAATGAATTGAAGACCGATACGGCAACAGGGGGCAACAAGACGACGGTTACGACCGTCGGTCATCTGGGAGATTCGCAATACGTGAGCGGGACGACCACCATCCCCGCAGAGCTGACGGGCAGTACCACGGTACAAACACCGTATTTTAAGCAGGCACGGGAGAGCCGTGAAGCGGCACGTGCCGAGTCTTTACAGGTGCTTCAAGAGTTGGTGAACGACGTGAAATCGTCACAAGCGGTGATCGACGATGCAACCGAAAAGATCTTGGCGACGGCCGAAGCGGGCGAGCGGGAAAGTGCCATCGAAAGTCTTGTAAAGGCAAAAGGCTTTGCAGATTGTGTTGCCTACATTGAGGGAGATCGCTGTAACGTCGTGGTGCTGTCGGACGGGCTGACGGGGGCGCAAACGCTGCAAATTACCGAGATCATAACCGCACAATCGAGCATAAAACCCGAAAATATTAAAATATCTTCGGTAAATTCGTAAATTAACAGTTGTCATTTTGATATTTTGTGGTATAATGTAGGTAGTGTTTTTGTACTTTTAAAAATGCTGTGTCGGTAAACGGCGTGCCGTTGAACAGGACAGATGCGTAAATTAAGGAGGTTTTCCCTATGGATAACAAACCCAAGACGAACGGTAATTGCATCATTTCGGATGAAGTGATCGCGACGATCGCCGGTGCGGCGGCACGCGAAGTGCCCGGTGTTGTGAACACGGCCAATCGCCCTGCGGACATCAAAGGTCTCGTTGCCTCGTCTGCTCAGCGTGCGGTGGTGGTGAACAGCCGTGAGAGCACCGTGTCGCTGGACGTGTACATCACCATCCGTGCGGACGGAAAAATTCAAGAGATCGCGACGGCGGTCCAACAGAACGTTAAGGCAGCCGTTCAGGCGATGACGGGCAAACCCGTCACGCGAGTGAACGTCAACATTGCCGGCGTTGTTCTGGAGGATAAGGCGGCGCAGTAAGCGGTATGCGCCCTTCGCACGGTTTTCGTGCGGAGGGCTTTGCTGCTGTTTAGAGTTACTGGAAAGGTGGTCACACTGTGACGAGACGTGAAGCCAGAGAACTGGCATTTGTTTTGCTGTTTGAAAAAATGTTCACCGATGCGACGATGGACGAGATCTTAGAGGCTGCCCGCGAAGCACGCGACGTGGAAGTGGATGCATTTGCCTCCCGCCTGGCAGTCGGTGCGGCGGAAAAACTCGAGGAACTCGATGCCGTTATTACGCCCGCGTTACATAACTGGAGCCGTGATCGGCTTTCCCGTGTGGCGCTGACGGTGCTGCGTTTGGCGGTGCACGAGATGCAAAGCGAAACGGATAATCCTACGAGCGTGGTCATTAACGAAGCGGTGGAACTCGCGAAGAAGTACGGCGGTGCGGATGACGCTTCGTTTGTGAACGGCGTGCTCGGCGCGTTGGCGCGCACATGAAACACACCGTCTGTTTAGGGGTGGATACCAGCAACTATACCACCTCGCTCGCACTGTACCGCGCGGCAGATAATACGCTGTGTCAGCAAAAACGTCTCCTTCCCGTAAAGGAAGGGGAACGCGGTCTGCGTCAGAGTGACGCTTTGTTTCATCATACCTGTCAACTGCCCGAACTTATGGAGGCGCTCGCTCCGCGTGACGCCACCTGTATTGCGGTGTCCGACCGTCCGCGTGAGGCGGAAGGGTCGTATATGCCTTGTTTCTTGGCGGGCGTCGCCGCGGCGCGGGAACTCGCGGCGGTGTTGAACGTGCCGCTTCACATCTTTACGCATCAGCAGGGCCACGTAGCGGCGGCGGTGTACGGTGCGGCGGTGCCGCAGTTGTTTGAACGGCGTTTTTTGGCGTTCCACGTGTCGGGCGGCACGACGGATGCCTTGCTGGTGGAACCCCACCCCGAAAAGGTCATCACCTGTCGGCAGGTGGCGGGGTCGCTGGACTTAAAAGCCGGCCAGTTGATCGACCGTATCGGCGTGGCTATGGGACTGGCGTTTCCCGCAGGTCCCGCACTGGAGCAACTGGCATTGGCGGCGGAGAAGACGTATTCTCCGAAACCCTCGATGGAGGGGGTGCATTGCCACTTGTCGGGTGTGGAAAATCAGTGCCGCGCACGTCTGGAAAAGGGTGTGCCACGCGCCGAAGTGGCACGCTTTTGTTTGGATCACGTGCGTGTGGCGTTGGAGGAAATGACCGCTCGCCTGCTTTCGGAATACGGTGATCTGCCCGTACTGTATGCGGGCGGTGTCATGAGCAATTCGATCTTGAAAGAGGCGGTAGGCATGCGTTTCGGCGGCTTGTTTGCGCCGCCGGCACTGTCTGCGGATAACGCGGCGGGCATTGCCTTGTTGGGAGCGATGAAGGAGGAGTTGTGATATGACGGTCATTACTGTCAGTCAACTGAATACCTACGTTCGCTCGGTGCTTGAAAGCGATCCGCATCTTTCCACCGTGTACGTAAGCGGTGAGATCTCGAACTTTACCAATCATTACCGTTCGGGACATTTGTATATGTCCCTGAAGGACGAGGGCGCGGTCGTGCGTGCGGTGATGTTCCGCGGCAGTGCTTCCAAACTGCGGTTTGAACCGCAAAACGGTATGAAAGTGATCGTGCGCGCCAAGGTGTCGCTGTATGACCGCGACGGTGCGTACCAGATCTATATCGACGATATGCAACCCGACGGTGTTGGGGCATTGCAAGTGGCGTTTGAACAGCTGAAAGCGCGCTTGGCCGCTGAGGGCTTGTTTGATGAACGGCGTAAGCGTCCGCTTCCGCCGTATCCTTCCCGCGTGGGGGTCATCACCTCCTCAACGGGTGCAGCGGTACGGGATATTATCAACGTGCTCGGTCGCCGCTATCCGTTGGCGCAGATCGTACTGGTACCTGTATTGGTACAAGGGGACGGTGCACCCCCGCAACTGGTGGATGCACTCGAACGGCTGAACCGATTGCGCGCGGCGGACGTGATCATTATCGGGCGCGGCGGCGGGTCGATCGAAGACCTGTGGGCGTTTAATGATGAACGTGTGGCCCGTGCGGTGGCGGCGTCGGAAATTCCCGTTATCTCTGCCGTGGGACACGAAACGGATTTTACCATTTGCGATTTTGCGGCCGATCTGCGTGCGCCGACACCGTCGGCCGCCGCAGAACTTGCCGTGCCGGACGGGCAACAGTTGCTCGCGTTTTTGAAACAGCGCCGTTGGACGTTGCAACGCGATATCCAACATGCGGTGGAACGGGAGTCCAAGCGGCTCTCGGCACTGAAAGAAAAACGCTGTCTTTCCACACCGCTGTTTTTGGTGGAAGAGCAAGGTGTACGGCTGGATTATTTGACACGGGCGTTGGCTTCGGCGGGTACGATCACGTTGCAGGAGGCGGACAAACGTCTTTGTGCGTACAGTGCCAAACTGGATGCGCTCAGTCCTTTGAAGGTGCTTTCCCGCGGGTATGCGATGGCATTGCGTGAAGAGCAACCGCTGACGACGGTGAAGCAAGTCGCTGTCGGTGAAACGGTAAAAATACGGCTTGCGGACGGTCAACTGGACTGTGCCGTGACCGACGTAAAAGCAGATATGAAGGAGGATGCCTGATGGCAACCGAATGGACGTTTGAAAAAGCAATGGCGCGTTTGGAACAGATCGTGGCGGCATTGGAAAGCGGGCGCTGTCCGCTGGACGATTCGATGAAACTGTTTGAAGAGGGAACGCGTCTTACGGCGTATTGTGCCAAGCAATTGCAGGAAGCGGAACAGAAGATACTCAAGTTGAGTGCACCCGAGGAAGCGGTTGAAACTGCGGCGGGCGCGGCGGAGGAATGATCGTATGTATTCTGAGGAAATGCAACGGCATCTTACGGCGGTCGAGGCGGCGCTTTTGCAGTGGTTACCTGCGCCGTGTGCCGATCATGCACCCGTTCCCGAAGCGATGGAATATGCGTGTGCGGCGGGCGGTAAACGGTTGCGTCCCGTGTTGGTGATGGAATTTTGCCGCGTGTGCGGCGGTGATCCCGTCACGGCGGTACCGTTTGCCTGCGCCATTGAGATGGTACACAGTTACTCGTTGGTGCATGACGACCTGCCGTGTATGGATAACAGCCCTTTGCGTCGCGGAAAGCCTTCGGTACACGCGGCGTACGGCGAAACGATGGCCCTTTTGACAGGGGATGCCTTGCTCAACCGCGCATTTGAAACGATGCTTTCACCGGCGGCACGTGCCGACCTTTCGGCCGAAGCGGCGATCGCCGCCGCCTTTGAGTTGGCCGAAGCGGCGGGTATCGGCGGTATGGTCGGCGGTCAGGTGATGGACCTTCGCTCGGAAGGTCAACGACTGGATATGGATGCGCTCGTCACGTTGCAAGCAGGGAAGACTGCGGCGCTGATCCGTGCGGCGTGCCGTATGGGCGCGTTGTTGGCGGGGGCCGATGAAGCACAAAAAGCGGCGGCGTATACCTTCGGGTATGAGATGGGTCTGGCGTTTCAGATCATCGACGACGTGTTGGATGCAACCTCGACCGCTGAGGTGCTCGGCAAGCCCGTGGGCAGTGACGAAGAAAACGAGAAGACGACTTACGTCACCTTACTTGGCATAGAAGGTGCCAAAGAATTGGCGAAGACCCGCACCGAAACGGCGGTAGCGGCGCTGGCCGTCTTTGGCGAGGCGGCGGAGGGCTTGCGCGCGTTGGCGCAGGCGTTACTCACCCGCATTTGGTAAAAGAAAGGACTGAAAAGGATGCCGGAGCATGACGGTCTGTGGACGAAGATCCCGGATTCTGCGACGTTGCAGAACATGAAAAAGACCGAGTTGAATGAACTGTGCGACGTGTTGCGGCAGATCATGATCGAAACGGTCTCCCAAAACGGTGGGCACTTGGCTTCTAACCTCGGTGTGGTGGAACTGACCGTTGCACTGCACCGTGCATTCCGCTTCCCGAAAGACCAAGTGGTATGGGACGTGGGACACCAGTGCTATGCACACAAATTGCTGACGGGACGCGCCGCGGCGTTTCATACCCTGCGGCAGGCGGGCGGTATCACGGGTTTTCCGTCGCCTGCGGAAAGTGAGACCGATTGCTTCATCACGGGTCACAGCAGCACTTCCGTTTCGGCCGCGAACGGTTTGGCGAAAGCCAAGAAGATCACGGGTGATGACGGCTATGTGATCGCCGTGATGGGGGACGGTGCGCTGACGGGCGGTTTGGCGTACGAAGGTCTTTCCAATGCCGGACGCAGTCACGACCGCCTGATCGTGATCCTGAACGATAACCGTATGTCCATCAATCAAAACGTGGGCTTTGTGGCACGGCATTTGGCAAAACTGCGTATTCACCGTCGTTATCTGCGATTTAAACAGGTGTTCGGTAAGATGATCAATCATGTTCCGCTGGTCGGTGCGGCATTGTACCGCTTCGTTTCGGGACAAAAAGATCAGTTTAAACGCCGTTTGTACCGTTCCAGTACGATGTTTGAGGAGATGGGGTTCCACTACCTCGGACCGATCGACGGACACAATATCGCATCGCTGGACGAAGCGTTGCTCTCTGCGAAAAATCTGGAACGCCCCGTGCTTCTTCACGTGTTGACCACGAAGGGTAAAGGGTATGATTTTGCCATTCAAAATCCTGCTGTTTATCACGGTGTGGGGAAATTCGACATTTCGACGGGGGAAACGGCGGCGCCGAGTGCGTCATTTTCCGGCGTGTTCGGTCAGCAACTGCAAAAGTTTGCGGCCGAGGACGATCGCATTTGCGCCGTTACGGCGGCAATGACCGACGGTACGGGTCTCAGAGATTTTGCGGCGGCGTATCCGTCCCGCTTCTTTGATGTGGGCATTGCCGAAGAACACGGTGTGACCTTTTGCTCGGGCATGGCGCAAGGCGGTCTTCATCCCGTATTTGCGGTGTATTCCACCTTCCTGCAACGCTGTTCTGACCAGTTACTGAACGACACGGCGCTCTTGAACAGCCACGTGGTGTTGGCGGTGGACCGTGCAGGTATCGTGCCCGACGACGGCGAAACACACCAAGGCATTTTTGACGTTTCGCTGTTGAATGCCGTGCCGCAGATGACGGTGTTTTCACCCGCGAATTTTGAGGAGTTGGAACGGCAACTCAAACAGGCATTGTACGAGACGGAAGGCCCCGTTGCCGTGCGCTACCCGAAAGGGGCGCCGCTTGCGTCGGCTGTCGAGTTTGCACCTACCGAACGCCCGTATACCTATCTGCGGGCGGAGGGTGCGAAGACGTTGCTTATCACCTACGGCCGTATTGCGGCAAACGTGTTGGAGGCTGCAAAGCATCTGACACAAAACGGGCGGCCGACGTCGATCTTGAAGCTGAACCGTATCAAACCGATCGATCCGAAATGCGTGGAACTGGCGCTCTCGCACTATCACGTGCATTTCTTTGAAGAAAGCGCACCCGTCGGCGGTGTGGGTGAACATTTCGGTAATATGCTCGCTCACAACGAATTCGCCCGCCATTACACGGTACACGCGATCGAAGAAAACCCCGGTGTGTGCACGGTGGCGTCCGGTCTGCATAAGGCGGGGCTCGATACCGAAGGGATCCTGCGCGCGGTCAGCGGAGACGTGTTATGAGCGTACGGTTGGATCTTTGGCTGGTACAAAACGGCGTGTTCAGCGGTCGGGATGTTGCCAAGCGGCATATCGAAGCAGGGGAAGTGACCGTAAACGGTCGCACGGTGAACAAGCCTGCCTATGCCGTGAGTGAAGAAGACACCGTATGTTGTGACGTGCGTGAACGGTACGTCGGACGCGGTGGATATAAACTTGAAAAGGCGATCGACGTTGCGACATTGGATATCAACGGCGCTGTGGCAATAGACGTGGGGGCTTCCACGGGCGGTTTCACCGATTGTATGCGTCAGCACGGCGCACGCTTGGTGTACGCGGTGGACGTCGGCTCGGGTCAGTTGCATCCGTCTTTGCGTGCGGATACGGCGGTCGTTTCGCTCGAAAACACCGATATTCGCGATGCGACGGTGAAAGAAAAGTTAACGGAAAAGCCTACTTTTTGCTCGATCGACGTATCGTTTATATCGTTAAAACAGGTGTTGCCGTCGGTTTTGGAATTGCTCTCGCCCGATGCTGTGTTGGTATGTCTTATCAAACCGCAGTTTGAGGCGGGACGCAGTGCGATCGGCAAAAACGGTGTGGTGAAAGACCGTGCCATACACCAAGCGGTGTTGCGTGACGTTCTTGCCGCTTGTTCGGCACTCGGATGCGGGTGTCGGTGTTTGACCTATTCACCCATTCGCGGCGGTGAAGGAAACATTGAATATTTGGCGGTGTTACAACGGAATGCCGCCGAAGCGAGTTTGGATATCAAAGCCTTGGTGAACGAGGCGTTTGGTGCCGTATAAGGAGGGGTTAGCGTGCGTGTGGCGATCTTGCCGAACCGACAGGTGAGCGGTGTGGATGCCGTCGTGAGTTCGGTATGTGAAAAGTTGCACTCGCTGGGGATCGATACGGTCGTGTCGGAGGATACGGCGTTTCCGCCGCGTGAGTGTGAAACGCTGATCCGTGATGCGGATATGGTGCTGGCACTCGGCGGGGACGGTACGCTTATTCACGCGGCGAAACACGCCGCCCGCTGTGAGCGATCGGTGCTCGGAGTGAATTGCGGCCATCTCGGCTTTATGGCGGGGATGGAAGCGGACGACCTGGCGGCACTGGAACGTCTTGCGGAAGATACACTTACGGTAAGCCACCGTATGATGCTGGAAGTGACGGTACACAGTGCGGCGGGTGACCGCGTGCTGTATGCGTTGAACGAAGCGGTACTCTCCCGCGGTAATCCGTCGCGTATGATCCGCCTCTCGGTACAGAGCGACGGAAAGCCCGTGGCGTCGTATTGTGCCGACGGTGTGATCGTCGCTACTCCCACGGGTTCCACGGCGTATTCGCTGTCGGCGGGCGGCCCGGTGGTCGATCCTACAGTGAACTGTCTGTTGATGACCCCCATTTGTCCGCACTCGTTACACACGCGTCCGTACATATTCGGAGAAAACGCGTGTCTCACGCTCTGTCCCGAAAGCGAGGGACGGGAGACCTATCTTACGGTGGATGGGGAAGAGGCGGTATCACTTGCATACGGGGATACGGTCACGGTACGGCGCAGTGCGCTGACCGCTCGTATCGTGCAATTGCGCCCCACGGAATTTTATGAGGTGCTCGACCGTAAATTGACCGATCGTTGAAAGGACGGAAAGATCCATGAAGACCAAACGACATGCGAAGATATTGGAGATCATCCGCGATAAGGCGGTGGATACGCAGGAAGAACTGATCGAACTGCTCCGCGGTGAAGGATTTCAGGTGACGCAGGCGACCGTGTCGCGCGATATCAAGGAACTGCGTCTCATCAAAACGCTCGGTGTCGACGGCACCTACCGTTACGCACCTGCCAAGGCGGAAAACGTGACCATTTCGGGGCAGTTCTACTCGCTGTTTTCCGAAACGGTACAAAGTGTGGATTACGCAGGGAACATCGTGGTAGTACGCTCGCTTCCCGGTATGGCGCAGGCGGTATGTGCTTCGATGGACTCCATGCATTGGAAAGACGTGATCGGCACGCTGGCGGGTGACGATACCATTATTTGTATCGTAAAAAGCGAAAATCAAGCCATCGGTTTGGTTACCGAACTGAAAAAATTGATCAAAAAATAAGTCGTGAAAGGTGGTCGGCGGCGTGCTGAACAGTTTACATATTGAGAATATTGCGGTCATCGAGCGCGCCGATATCACTTTTGACCGTGGGTTTAACGTGCTCAGCGGTGAAACAGGTGCCGGTAAATCCATTATCATTGACTCGCTCAACGCCGTGCTCGGTGAACGTGTACGGCGGGATATCATTCGTACCGACTGCGAATACGCCGCAGTCTCGGCGCTCTTTTCGGATTTTTCACCGATACTGACGGAAGAACTTGCCGCTCTCGGCTTTGAGCCGGACGAAGAGGGCGTGCTGTTGCTGGAACGCCGCCTCACGGCAGACGGCAAAGCGTCCGCCCGTGTGAACGGTCGCCCCGTGACGGTGGCGATGCTCCGTACGTTGGGGCGCCGCCTCGTCAATATTCACGGTCAGCACGAAAACCAGGCGTTGCTCGATACCGACACGCATCTGGATTACTTGGACCGTTTGGGTGGTACGGGTGAGTTGAAGGCGGCGTATCAATCGGTATATAAAGAATACCGCCGAATGGTCGCGGCACTCGAAGCGCTTGACATTGATGAGACGATGAAAGCGCGCCGTATGGATCTGTTGCGCTATCAGATCGACGAGATCGAAGATGCGGCGTTAGAGGCAGGGGAAGAGGAGACACTGCGCCTGAAACGTGACCGTTTCCGCAACGCGGAACGTATTGCGAATGCCGTGGGAAAAGCGTACGCGTTTCTTGCGGGGAACGAGGACAGCGCCGGTGCGGTGAGTGACGTGGCAAGTGCTGTGGATGCACTGGAAAACGCAGGGCAGTATATGGAGGATGCCGCGTCGGCGGCCGAGAAGTTGCAGGCGTTACAGTACGAATTGGACGCGTGTATGGATGAGGTGCGCCGCCTCGGCGATGCGCTTGAGTTTAATGAAGCGGAACGTGAAGAGGTGGAGGCACGCTACGAGTTGGTGCGCCGTTTGCTTTCGAAATACGGTGCTACCACGGCAGATGTGCTGGCATTTTTGGAAGAATGCCGTGCGGAATACGAGACGATGGAATCGAGCGAAGCGGAACAGGAGCGCCTCGCAGGAGAAGTAAAGATCGCCCGCCGTAAGGTGGAAGAGGCGGCGGAGAAACTTTCTCTTGCCCGCCAAAAGGCGGCGAAAGAATTTTGCCGTGCCGTTACCGATCAAATGACCTTTTTGGATATGCCCCGCGCACGGCTGACCGTTGCGATGGAGGCGGTAGAGCCGAACACTACGGGTGCGGATCGTGTGGAGTTTTTGCTTGCGGCGAACGTGGGCGAGACGGCGCGTCCGCTTGCCAAGATCGCTTCGGGCGGTGAAATGTCCCGTGTGATGTTAGCTTTGCAGGCGGTGTTGGCAGACGTGGATGATATGGAGACGTTGGTGTTTGACGAGATCGACACGGGTGTCAGCGGCCGCGCGGCACTGAAGGTCGGTCAAAAACTGCATCAAACGGCAAACGGCCTTTCGGGCACTCGCCGTCGGCAGGTGCTGTGCGTTACCCACTTGGCACAGATCGCAGCACAGGCCGATCATCATTTGTTGATCGAAAAAGCGGTAAGCAACGGTCGTACCCGCACGGAGGTCACCCCGCTTACCGAAGACGGACGCGAACGGGAACTGGCGCGCATTATCGGCGGCGAAGTGACTGACAGCGGTATTTTGGCCGCACGGGAACTGCGGAAGGAATACGGGCAAAATAACGGTTGACAAACGGTGAAAAGTGTGGTTTAATACTCTCAACGCAGTGAAGAAATGAAGTACCTTTCGTGACGTAGCGCAGAGAGCCGTCGGTTGGTGTAAGACGGTGTACGGCGGGAGGGAAATACCTTTCGGAGCGGCAACCTGAAGTGATTTCGGTCATGTGTAGGGAAGACGGGTGCGCCCGATAACGCGCACGGACGCTGTTTCGGCGTCCCTAAGGCCGTTACTGCAAGGTGACGGTAAATTGAGGTGGTACCGCGGAATCCCCGCCCTCTGCAAATGTATGTTTGCAAAGGGCGTTTTTTAATGCCCTTGGCTAAAAATGAAAGGAACGAAGAACATGAGAAACGTATTTGATGAATTGAGCGCACGCGGCATGATCGCACAGTGCACCAACGAAGAAAAGGTGCGCGAACTGCTCGGCGGAGAGAAACCCGTTACTTTTTACATCGGCTTTGATCCGACGGCAGACAGCCTGCACGTGGGGCACTTTGTGCAGTTGATGGTCATGGCGCATATGCAACGTGCGGGCCACCGCCCGATGGCACTGCTCGGCGGCGGTACCGCGATGGTGGGTGATCCTACGGGTAAGACGGATATGCGTAAAATGATGACCAAAGAGACCATCGCCCACAACGTGGATTGCTTCAAACGGCAGATGGCGCGTTTTGTGGATTTCTCGGAAGGCAAAGCGTTGATGGTGAACAACGGCGACTGGCTGCTGGATCTCAATTACGTGGACTTTTTGCGTGAAGTCGGCGTGCATTTTTCGGTCAACCGTATGTTGACGGCGGAGTGTTTCAAGAGCCGTATGGAGCGCGGTCTCTCCTTCCTGGAGTTTAACTATATGCTGATGCAGAGTTACGACTTCTACCGTTTGAACGAGGAATACGATTGTACGATGGAACTCGGCGGTGACGACCAGTGGTCCAACATCATCGGCGGTGTGGAACTGTGCCGCCGTAAGGCGGGCAAGGAAGTCTACGGTATGACCTTCGCGCTGCTCACGACGTCGGAAGGCAAGAAGATGGGCAAGACCGAAAAGGGTGCTGTGTGGCTGGATGCCGAAAAGACTTCGCCGTACGATTTCTTCCAGTATTGGCGTAATGTGGCGGATGCCGATGTGATCCGTTGCCTCAAGATGCTCACCTTCGTGCCGGTGGAAGAGATCGCCGAACTGGAGAAAGAGCCGAATA
The DNA here is from genome assembly GCA_964515215.1 of uncultured Eubacteriales bacterium. GTDB lineage: Bacteria > Bacillota > Clostridia > Oscillospirales > Acutalibacteraceae > SIG588. The sequence goes on along the minus strand of CAZESL010000021.1, from coordinate 2,593 downwards.
TTAATAAGGTAAAAGAGCGCTTGGCGTACGAAGTCACTGCGCTGGTGCACGGAAAAGACGAAGCGGACAAGGCACTCGCCGCGGCGAGAGCGCTGTTCGGCGGCAGCGGCGATACCGCGCACATGCCGCAGACGGCGATCACTGCCGAACAATTGGGCGACGGCATTTCGGTGTTGGAACTGTTGGTGCTGACGGGGCTTACTCCGTCCCGCAGTGAAGCACGTCGCGCGGTGGAACAGGGCGGTGTTTCGGTGGACGATGAAAAGATCACCGATATCAACTACAAAGTCCTGCCCGCTGCTTTTGAAAAGGGACACGTCGTGCTCAAACGCGGTAAAAAAGCCTTCCATAAAGTTACTCTGTGATCCTGAACGAGTCCGTTTTTTGAAAACGGACTCGTTTTTTTGAAAAAAGCCTTTACTTTCTCACTGTAATATGGTAAACTATGAATATATGAGAATTACGGTTTGGAGGCATAGGGTTATGAATTCAAAGATCAAGGATAAAAATACCGATTTTCTGTTTGACGCGATCTTGACGCTTAAGACTCCCGAGGAGTGTTATCAGTTTTTTGAGGATCTGTGCACCGTATCGGAACTGCGTGCACTGTCACAGCGCATCGTGGTGGCAAAGATGCTGAACGAAAAACGGGTGTACAGCGATATCGTGGCGGCAACGGGTGCGTCTACGGCAACCATCAGCCGTGTCAACCGTTCGCTGATCTACGGTTGTGATGCCTATAATATGGTGTTTTCCCGTATGGAAGCAAAGGAGGAATCCGACTCTTGAGCGGATACTCTTCACTGGCAATGGTCTACGACCGCCTGATGGAGGTGGATTACAGCGAGCGTGCGGACTATCTGCTCTCGCTGTTTTCTTTGCACGGCGGTAAATACGGGACACTGTTGGATCTCGCCTGCGGCTCGGGTAGTTTGACGTTGGAACTCGCCAAACGCGGGTGCGATATGGTGGCGGTGGACGGCTCGGAAGATATGTTGGCAGCGGCGATGGAAAAGGGGGCCGATGCCGATATTGAAGCACTGTGGCTGTGTCAGGATATGACCGAACTCGATCTTTACGGCACGGTCGAGGGAGCGGTCTGCACGCTGGACAGTTTAAACCATCTACCGTCGCCTCGCGCGGTGGAAGAGGTGTTGCGTCGTTTGTCGCTGTTTGTGGAGCCGAAAGGGCTTTTGATATTTGACGTCAACACACCGTACAAACATCGCGAAGTGCTCGGCGATTCCGCTTTTGTGTTCGAAGAAGAGGATTTCCTTTGTGCGTGGCGTAATCGCTATACTGCACGTGACCACAAGGTGACGATGTTTTTGGATATTTTTATGGAGCAGGAAGACGGTTCCTACGAGCGCTTTGAGGACGAGATCACGGAGCGTGCCTATTCGCTGAAGAAGTGGGAAGATATGTTAAAGGCGGCACAGTTTACGCCGCTTGCCGTGTACGGTGATCTCACGACCGAGGCACCGTCGGAAACAGAAGAACGTTGGGTGATCGTAGCACGCAACGATACGACGAATTATGCGAATTGAGGATATAAAAATGGGAAAGATCACGCGTTGTATTACACAAGACGGTACCGTTATGGCGATGGTGTTGGATTCGACCGACATCGTTGCCCGTGCGGAACAAATTCATATGCCCTCTGCCGTGGTAACGGCGGCACTCGGCCGTTTGCTGACGGCGGCATCCATGATGGGTGTGATGATGAAAGGGGAAAAGGACAGCATCACGCTGAAACTGGCGGGCGGCGGTCCCGTCGGCACGGTGATGGCGGTGTCCGACAGCTACGGTAACGTGCGCGGATACGCGCAAGAGCCCGTAGTGGAGATTCCTTTGAAGACAAACGGGAAATTAGACGTCAGCGGTGCCGTGGGTACTGAGGGCTTTTTGTACGTGATCCGCGACAGCGGTGAAAAAGAGCCGTACATCGGTTGTACACCGCTCGTGTCGGGCGAGATCGCCGAGGATGTTACGTCGTACTATGCTACCAGTGAGCAGACGCCGACGGTGTGCGCGCTGGGTGTTTTGGTGAATCCGGATCTGACGGTAAAGACGGCGGGCGGTCTGTTGATTCAGCTGTTGCCGTTTTGTCCCGAAGACGTGATCGATCAATTGGAAAAGAACATTGCGACCTTGCCGCCCATGACCGAATTGCTGTCGGCAGGGCTCACACCCGAGGACATTTTGGCGCAGGCGCTGACCGATATGCCGTTTGACGTTTTGGATACCTACGAGCCGGCTTACCGTTGCAACTGTTCGCGTGAGAAGGTGGTCGGTGCGTTCGCCACACTGACGGCGAAGGAACTACGCGAGATGCCCGACGAAGAGGGGAAAGTAGAGGCTACCTGTCGCTTTTGTGATGCAATATACCGTTTTGAACGTGAGGAATTGGAGCAGATGGCGGCCGAGCGAGAGGGTTAAAAATTCTTTTGAAAAAACTTAAAATTTTCCTTCAAAAAGGGTTGACAATCGGAAAGTTTTATAGTATTATATAACCCGTCGCTGATGCGGCACGTATGGGGGAGCATAGCTCAGCTGGGAGAGCACCTGCCTTACAAGCAGGGGGTCACAGGTT
>CAZESL010000020.1:0-26463 GCA_964515215.1 uncultured Eubacteriales bacterium | reverse complement strand
GCGATGCGGTCACGATACTTCTCGATCAGCGGATGCTCGGGCGCCATGACCATAAAGGTCACGCCGAAGAGGGTATCGGGACGGGTGGTGTAGATACGCAACGTCTCCTCCGCACCGTTCAGCGTAAAGTTGACGAACGCACCCGTGGACTTGCCGATCCAGTTCTTCTGCTGAAGTTTCACGTTCGGCAGATAATCCACCTCTTCGAGCCCTTCCAGCAGTTTGTCGGCATACTGGGTGATACGCAGATACCACACGTCTTTCGCCTTCTGCACCACGTCGCTGTGGCAGATATCGCACTTACCGCCCTGCGAATCCTCGTTGGACAGCACCACCTTACAGCTCGGGCAATAGTTCACGAGCGTTTTGTCACGGAAGGCCAAACCGTTTTCAAACATCTTCAAGAGGATCCACTGCGTCCATTTGTAGTAGTCTTCTTCGGTGGTATCGATCACGCGGGACCAGTCAAACGCAAAGCCCACGCGTTTCAACTGTTCAGTGAAGCGCGCAATGTTCTTATCGGTCACTTCGCGGGGATGGATACCCGTTTTGATCGCGTAGTTTTCGGTGGGCAGACCGTAGGCATCAAAGCCGATGGGGAACAACACGTTGTACCCCTGCTTGCGGCGCTTGCGCCCGATCACTTCCAAGCCGGAATACGCCTTGATATGCCCCACGTGCATACCCGCACCCGACGGATACGGGAATTCCACCAAACCGTAAAATTTCGGTTTGGAATGGTCGTCGGACGCCTCGAACACGTGGCTGTCCTCCCAGATCTTCTGCCATTTTGCTTCGGTTACTTTTGCATCATACCGCATTGTTGTCACCCTCATTATCCAAAAATTCAGTAATATCTATTTCGCGCCCGTCTTTCCACAAGCGTTCCAGATCATAAAACGTGCGGGTCTCGTGGTGGAACACATGCGCCACCACGTCACCGTAATCCAGCACGATCCACCCTTGCGAGCGGTATCCTTCCACACGCAACGGCGCGATGTCCTGTGCCTTCAATTCCTCTTCGGCGTAATCCGCCAGTGCCCGCACCTGCGTGGAACTGCCGCCCTCGCAGATGACGAATACATCGGCAAGTGAGGTGAGATCTCCCACTTCGATGACGCGGATATTCCCCGCCTTATGCTTATCCAGCGCGCGCACCAAGGCACGCACCGTGGTTTTGGTTTCTGCCATTACATTATTCCTCCGTCGGTTCGGTCGGCTGTGTCGCCGTCTCTTGTTCTACCACCCATTGCGAAAGTCGCGTGGCGGTAAGGTCACTTTCCTTGCCGCTTGCCAGTTCGGTGAGATTCAAGTCACCTTCGGTAATGGGATCGCCGTGCGGGTTGAACTCCCCGTTCAACAATGTCAGCACGTCGTCACGGTGCACTGAATAATAGGTCTCCCCATCGTCGCTTGCCGTCTCGCCCGGTAGCACATAGGCTACCATCTCATCAAACGGCACCGCCGCCACAGCGCGCACCAATTCCACAATGGACTTGTAATCGTCGCTGAAACTGACGCGAATGGGGGTACTGCCCACCATCAGCGGTTGGAACACGTCCGCCGTCATTTTGGTGTCATCCATCGCAAACAGCCGTTGCAACACAGCGGTGCAGACCTGCTGGAAACGCGCGAACCGCTCGATGTCCTTCGCCGTGCCATCACCCGAAGCGGCGATATACTGAAGTGCCGCCGTGCCGTCGATAGCGCGGATCCCTTTTTCGTAGGTCACTTCTTCCGTCTTCACGTCGAACGCCAGATCCACCGTCACACCGCCGATCAGGTCGACCAGTTTGCGGAAGGTCTCCTGTTCAAAGATGAAGAAACCGTCGATGGGCAACCCGTACTGACGGTTGAACACCTCTACCAGATTGACGGTAGACGAGCCTTCCTTCGTCGCGAGTTTACTGCCGCATTCGGTATGGGTCTCATCTTCACCGACAGCGGGTTCGTACACCCGACAACGGCAGACGTTGCACCACAAAAGATCCTGCGGTGACGCAAACACTTCGGACAGACGCTTTACCTTAAAGGTATCGTCCTCACCGAGATAGGTATCCTGCGGCATCTGCAGGATACGCACCGTCTTTTTCTCTTTATCGAAACAGACGAGCGAGAGCAGGTCGGTCTTTCCTTCGGCGTCCTCTTCCCCCATCACGCCGAGCAGATAGTATCCCACTTTCGTGCTTTGCGCTACGGGAGTGGTCTCGTAGATGACGGGGTCTACGTGCGACGTATCCCCTTCGTCGTCACCGCCGCCGATATAGGAATCGTACATCGCCCGCCCGATCTTATAGATCAAAAGGGAGGCCAGCACGATCAGCAACACCATCAGCACGGTCAGCACAAGGCGGCCGTACGTCTTCTTTTTCTTCTTGGGTGCCGGTTTTTTAGCAGGCGCAGTTGCCATTCTCGTCGTCTCCTTTCATCATGACCTCGTTGAATGCCGCCACCGTGTCGGGGTGGATCGGCTTTTTCTTCTTCACCAGATCTTTGATGGTATACGCGAGCGCGTACGCCATCGCCTCTTCCATACTGACGTCTACCAGACGGCGCATCACGTCTACGTCGTCGTAGTCGCGGTCGGCCGAGGTGAAATCCGCAAGGTACAACACTTTTTCCAGCAGGCTCATCCCCGCACGGGCGGTGGTGTGGTACCGCACGGCGTTCAGTATATCGCGGTCGACAACGCCGAGCACGTGCTCCGCAAATGCCGCACCGCTCATCGCGTGATACAGTTTTTCCGCGCCGCGTTCCACGTCGCTCATCGCGACTCCGTAATTATCGAGCACCTGCAACTGATCGGCAGGCGGGGTGTTTTTCATCACGTCGTGAAGCAAGCCCGCCGTACGTGCCTTGACGGGATCGGCGCCGTAGCGTTTTGCCAGCCGCACCGCTTCCTCCGCTACCGCCAGCGAATGATCAAAGCGCTTCGGCTTCAAACGGCGACGCAGGATCGCGGTGATCTGCTCGTCGGTCGCGGGGGCACCGCTCTCGTCGGTATATAAACGATTCTCCATAATATATGCCTCCACCGCGGGCGGCAACAGACCGTCCGTTCCCTTTCCGTTTCGTATGCTCTCGCGCAGAACGGTGGACGATACCTCCACCGCCGCCATGTCCGCCACTACGCACCGCGCACCACGCGCTTCAAGAGATGCCGCCTTTTCACGCAGTGCGGCAGCGTCGGCCTCGCCGCGCGGCACCGCGCACAGCACCGCCATCGCCGCAATATCGGCAAAGCGAAACCACGTATCCACCGACAAAAACATATCCGCGCCCACGAACAGATACCACTGCGTATCGGGGTTTTCGGCGGTGAGATGCGCGAGCGTGTCCACGGTGAAACTGACACCGCCTTGCGCGAGTTCCCAATCCGATACCCGCACACCCGCCGTATCCGCCACCGCCAGACGGCACATCTGAAGACGGTGTTCCGCCGAAGCCATACCGTTTTTCAACTTGTGCGGAGGTTGTGCAGTGGGCATCAACACCACTTCATCCAACGCCAGTTCCCGCATCAGCGCGCGAACCAGTGCCAAATGACCGCAGTGAATGGGATCAAACGTGCCGCCGAACAGACCGCACCGTCTTACCGCCCCCATCAGGCGCGAGGCAGGTCGATCACGGGATCTTTCGGATTGCGGCGATACAGCACGAAGGTGCGGCCGATGACCCCGACCACCTCAGCGTTCACCGCGGCGGCGATCTCCTCCGCCGTTTCGCGGGTCGAGGCGGGTGCCGTTTCCAACACGCGACCTTTGATGAGTTCGCGTGCGGTCAGCGCATCGTCTGCCTGCTTTTTCATCGCATCCGAAATGCCGCCTTTACCTGCGTGCAGAATCGGATCGAGTGTATTTGCCATACCGCGCAGAAACGCGCGCTGTTTACTCGTCAACATGATGTTCCTCCAAATAGTTCGCTAATTTTTCCGCAAAGGCACGCAGAGCGCGACCGCGGTGACTCACCGCATCCTTTTCGGCGGGTGTGAGTTCGGCAAACGTCTTGCCGTTTTCGGTCACAAAAATGGGGTCGTACCCAAAGCCGCCCTCACCGCGCGGTGCGTCACCGATATGCCCGCGGCAGATCCCTTCGGCCGTCACGGTGTCTCCGTTCGGAAACACACAACATACCGCCGAAACGAAGGCGGCACCCCGTTGTTCGGTCGGCAGACCTTCCAGTTTTTTCAGCACGGTCGCCTTGCGACTGCCCACGGGTGCGTAACGGGCGGAATAGACACCCGGCTCCCCGCCGAGCGCATCCACCGTCAGCCCCGAGTCATCCGCAATGGCGGGCAGACCGGTAAATTTACACGCTTCCTCCGCTTTGATGAACGCGTTTTCCGCAAAGGTCACGCCCGTCTCGTCCGCCTCGGGCAAGGCGGGATTGATATCTGCTGCAATGCCGAGAGGGGCCAAAATGCGGCGCAATTCATCCAGTTTATGTGTATTGTGTGTGGCAATTATAAATTTCATTCCGTTTCGAACAGTCCTTTCGTAAACTCCGCGGGATCGAACGGTTGCAGATCATCCACCCCTTCACCGACACCGATGAACTTCACGGGAACGTCTAAATCTTCACGGATCGCCAGTACCACACCGCCGCGCGCCGTGCCGTCCAGTTTGGTCAGCACGATGCCCGTAATACCTGCGGCATTTTTGAACTCACGCGCCTGATTCACGGCGTTTTGTCCCGTAGTGGCATCCAGCACGAGCAACACTTCCTTGTCCGCACCCGGCAACTCGCGGTCGATCACACGGGCGATCTTCGCGAGTTCGTCCATCAGATTTTTCTTGTTGTGCAACCGCCCTGCCGTATCGCAAATGACGATATCCGCACCGCGCGCTTTGGCGGCGCCGATGGCGTCGAACACCACCGCCGCAGGGTCGGACCCTTCCGCGTGATGCACGAAATCGGCACCCGCACGGTCTGCCCAGATCTCCAGTTGTTCGATCGCCGCGGCACGGAAGGTGTCCGCCGCCGCAAGCACCACCTTTTTGCCCTCGGCACGGTAACGCGCCGCAAGTTTGCCGATGGTGGTGGTCTTACCCACCCCGTTCACGCCGATGACCAGCACGACGGAAGGACGGGTGTTCAACTGCATCTCCTGCCCGCCCGCCAGCATCTCGCTGACGATCGCGGCCAGCAGTTCACGCACGGCGGTGGGATCGGTCGTACCTGTCTCTTTGACGCGGGCGCGGAGCCTCTCGCAGATGTGTGCCGCCGTGTTGGCACCCACGTCACCCATAATGAGGATCTCTTCCAACTCCTCGAACAGTTCCTCATCAATTTTGGTGAAGGAACGGAACAGGGAATTGAGCGGACTCATCAAAGAATCCCGCGTTTTTTGCAAACCTTGTTTTATCTTTTGGAAAAATCCCATTTTATACTCTCCTTATTGTTGCTGCAAGGAAATGCCCAGTTTCTGCTCCACTTCGCTCGCACGCAGTTCCAGCAGTTTGGACACACCCTTTTCCTGCATCGTCACGCCGTACAGCACGTCCGCTTCTTCCATCGAACCGCGGCGGTGAGTAATGACGATAAACTGTGTTTTATCACACATACGGCGCAGGTAGGAGGCGTAGCGGTCGACGTTCACGTCGTCGAGCGCCGCCTCGATCTCATCCAGCACACAGAACGGTGAGGGAGTCACGTGCAGGATGGCAAACAGCAACGCAATGGCAACCAGCGCCTTTTCACCGCCCGAGAGGGAATCCAAATTGAGGATCTTCTTGCCGGGGGGCTGTACGTGCATTTCGATGCCCGAATGCAAAATGTCGTTCGGATCGGCAAGTTCCAGTTTCGCTTGACCGCCGCCGAACAATTCGGTGAAGGTCTCGCTGAAATTCTGGTTGATCTGGCGGAAACGTTCCACGAAGATATCCCGCATTTGGGAAGTGAGGTCGCCGATCAGTTTCAGCAGTTCCGCTTTGGAAACCTCCACGTCCCGTACCTGTTCGGACATAAAGCTATACCGCTCGCTCACCTCGCGATATTCCTCGATCGCCGCCACGTTGACGTTACCGAGCGCGCGGATCTTGGATTTCAGTTCGCCCAAACGACGCCCCGCTTTGGCAGGCTCTTCAATGGGCGGTGCTTCCAGTTCCGCTTCCGCACGGGTGAGTTCGTATTCGTCGTAGAGTTTGCGTACGATGTCTTCCGCTTCGTGGGAAGCCGTCTCCACCTTCTCTTCCAAACGCGCCACTTCGCGCCCCGCCTGCTCGCGCTCGTCGCTCTTTTCACGGGCAAGGCGGCGGCATTCGGTCTGCCGCTGTTCCCCTTCGTCACGACGCTGCATCAGGGTTTCGATCTCGGAAAGTCCCGCTTTCGCCTGCTCACGCAGAGCAGCGGCACGGGCAGTGAGTTCCTCAATGCGTTGCTCGGTCTCGACATTTTGTGCCTCGATCGCGGCGATCTGTGCTTCTAAGCTTTCGCGGTATCCGCTCGAATCCGCTTCACGGGCGCGCAGGTCGGCGATCGCCGCTTCGTGCGCCTCGATCTCCTTGCGGTGAGACAGAATGGCCAATTTTACGTCACCGATACGCGCCGCCAACCCTTCGCGTTCATCCGACAACTGCTGACGTCCGCCGCTCACTTCGGCCATCTGCGCTTCGAGTGCCGCCTGCTGTTCGGTGACGGTTGCCGCCGTCTTTTCAGCTTCTTCCATCGCGGTACGCTGTTCGGCGGCACGGGTGTTCAACTGTTCAATTTCGCGGGCGGCATTTTCCGCTTCACGGCGGCTGTTTTCCGAAAGTTCGGTCAAACGGCGCAGTTCGCCGTCCAAACGAATGGCATCTTCCTGCGCGACCGAGATCTCGGCGGCAAGACCGCTCACTTCCGCTTCTACCGCCGCCGTTTCCTGCAACGCTTTTTGCGCTTTCTCACGTGCTTCGGCGGCGGCGGCCTTTTGTTTTTCCGCCTTCGCCTTCAACTGCTCGATCTCCGCACGGCGGGAAAGCAGACCCGCCGAACGCACCGATGAGCCGCCCGTCATCGAGCCGCCCGCATTCACGACCTGACCATCCAGCGTCACGATACGGAAACGGTATTTATACTTGCGGGCGATCTCCACCGCGCGGTCAAGATCTTCCACCACGGCAATGCGCCCGAGCAAACTGCGGGCGATCTCCTCGTACTGCTTGTCGCAGGTCACGAGTTCACTCGCAAGGCCGATGAATCCTTCTTCATCCTCCAACCCTTTTTCGGTCAAAAGCGTACCTTTCATCGATGCGATCGGCAGGAAGGTCACACGACCCGCGCGATTCTCTTTCAAGTAGGCGATCGCCCGTTTGGCATCGTCTTCACGGTCGCACACCACATGTTGCGTGGCGGCACCGAGTGCCGTTTCCACCGCCAGCGCGTATTCCTTTTTCGCGTGCACCAAACCGGAAACGGGGCCGTGCAGACCGCGCAACATCCCGCGTCCTGCTTGCTTCACCACCGTTTTTACGCTTTCGGAGAATCCTTCGAGATTGCGTTCCATCTCTTCGAGCAGGCTCACGCGACGTGCCGCCGCTTCGGCATCCAGCGTCAGGCGGTCGGCCTCCTCCTTCAGCGTCTGCGACTTTTCCTGTCGCGTCTGCAAACGCAGGGTATATCCCTTTTGCGAATTACGCAAAGAGGTCAGCGTTTCTTCTACCGCCGCGCGGTCTTTTTCACACGCGGCACGCTCAGTTTCCGCTTCCTTCGCCTGCTCGCCGCGCAAGGTGACTCCCGCCGTGAGTTGTGAAAGACGCATCGTGATCTCCGAAAGCGCCGTTTCACCCGACACCCGCTTTACGCGGATATCCGACAACTGCAACGCCAACGCCGCCGCTTCGGCAGAGAGGGTATCCATCTGCCCCGTGACCTCTTCGCTGCTGCGGGAGAGGGCTTCCATCTGTTCGGACAGTACAAGGCTTTCTGCCTGCGCCGCTTCGATCTTCGCCTGCTCTTCCGCGATCCCCGCCGTGTGGCGGGCGACTTCTTCATCAATTTGCGAGCGGCCTTCTTCCGCTTTACGGATATCCTCCCGCACCCGCTCGATGGTCTCACCGCGGTGGAAGATGTCGTTACGAAGCACCGCGCTTTCGCTCTCGGCGCGGAGTGCCTCCTCTTCCAGTGCAGCGGCGGCACGGCGGATCTCATCCATCTGCACCGCCAACGCCTGCGCCTCACGGGTGATCTCCTCGGTCTGCTCTTCCAAGCGGTCGATATCCGCGCCCGCGGCATCGTACTGCGTGCGGGCAAGTTCTAACTTGGATTGCAACGAACGAAGCACGTCACGCGAACGGTCGATCTGATAGAGCCAAAGACCGATCTCAAGCCCCTTCTTTTCTTCCGACAGTTCCAAAAACGCCTTCGCTTTTTCGGACTGCTCCGCCAGCGGACCCACGCGGTCTTCGAGTTCTTTCACGATATCGCGCAAACGCAGAAGATTGTCCTCCGTCGCGTTCAGGCGGCGTTCCGCCTCATTCTTGCGGTAACGGTATTTGGCAATACCCGCCGCTTCTTCAAAGATCTCGCGACGCTCTTCCGATTTAGATGCCACGATATCCCCGATACGTCCCTGCCCGACGATGGAATACCCGTCGCGGCCGAGGCCCGTATCCATAAACAAAAGTTGGATATCCTTCAACCGCACGGTGGCGTTGTTCAGCATATATTCACTGTCGCCCGAACGGTAATACCGACGGGTGACCTTCACGTCGTCACTGTCAAAATCCAAAATGCGGGTGGAGTTGTCAATGATCAGCGACACCTCCGCAAATCCCACGGCGCGCCGCTCTTCCGTTCCGCTGAAGATGACGTCCTCCATCTTCGAGCCGCGCAGGCTTTTGTTGGATTGCTCACCGAGCACCCAGCGGATCGCATCGCTTATGTTGGATTTTCCGCTTCCGTTCGGGCCCACGACCGCCGTGATGCCCTCGCCGAACGACAGTACCGTGCGGTCGGGGAAGGATTTAAATCCGTGTATCTCCAGTGCTTTCAGTACCATATGTTACCTCTCATCAATCGTCATATCCCATCAAACGCAGTGCCTCACGGGCAGCTTTTTGCTCCGCCTCTTTTTTACTGCGTCCGCGGCCGCTGCCGATCACGTTGGAGTTCAAATGCACTTCCATCGTGAACTGCTTGTTATGATCCGGCCCGCTCTCCCCCGTAAGTACGTAGGATATCACCTCACCGGGGTTTTGTTGCACGATCTCCTGCAACTGGGTCTTATAGTCCTTAAAGTGGGCGCGGCGCTGATTGCTTGCTTCCTTTTCCAAAAACGGGAGCAAGAAGTCGCGTGCCGCTTCCATGCCGCCGTCCAGATAGATGGCGGCGGTCACCGCTTCAAACGCATCCGCCACGATGGAAGGGCGCTCGGCACCGCCGTTTTGCGCCTCACCGCGGCCGAGCATCAGCCATCCGCCGAGCCCGATCTCCTTCGCGTACGAAAACAGCGCTTTTTCACACACCACCGCCGCACGCAGTTTGGTAAGTTCCCCTTCGGGGCCCTTTTCCTTTTGAAAAAGATGCATCGCCGCCGTCAGTCCCAGCACCGAATCGCCCAAAAACTCCAGCCGTTCGTTGCTCTGCAGATTGCGTCCCGACTCATTGGCATAGGACGAGTGAGTCAGTGCCCGCCGAAGCAGTGATTCATCCCGAAAGCGATAGCCGAGCCGCGCCATCAACGGGGTAAGATCCCGCGCGTTCTCTCGGTTATTCATCCTCTCCGCTCCCCTTCGCGGCCTCGGTGATCGCTTCGATCACGCCGGTCGCGGCAAACTCGCCCGCAATGCGAATGGCACTGCGGATCGCCGCGGCATCCGAGTTGCCGTGTGCTTTGATAACGGGACGGCACACACCGAGGATCGGCGCACCGCCGTGTTCGCTCGTGGACATACGGCTTTTCAACACACCGATCTTGGATTTCACCATCAGTGCCGCGACCTTCGTGAGCAGATTGCTCATAAACATTGATTTGATCTCTTTCATCAGCATACCCGCCGTGCCTTCAATGGCTTTGAGCAGAATATTGCCCGTAAACCCGTCGGTCACCAGCACGTCCGCCGCACCGAACGGCACTTCGCGGGATTCCACGTTACCCACAAAGTTCACACCGCTCTCCTGGATCAAGCGGTATGCCTCTTGTTGCAGTTCGCCGCCCTTGCACTCTTCGGTACCGATGTTGACAAGGCCGACGGTTGCGGGCTTGCCGCCGCCCATCACGCGAGTCATATACACACTGCCCATCTGTGCAAACTGGCACAGCATTTCAGGGCGGCATTCCGCGTTGGCACCCGAATCCAGCATCAAACTGGGCTTACCCGAGGCGGTCGGGATCAGGGTGGCGATCGCCGCACGCGGCACGCCTTTAATGCGCTTGACAAAGAAGGTCGCCCCCATCACGAGCGCACCCGTACTGCCCGCACTGACGAACGCATCGCCGCGGCCTTCCGCCACCATGCGCAGACCGACCGCCATCGAGCAATCCTTGTGCGCCTTCAAAATCGAGCGGGGCTCGTCCTCCATCGCGATCACGTCTTCGGCATGCACGATGGTGATGCCGTCGAGCGAAATATTGTGTTCCTTCGCCACGCGGCGCAAGATCTCTTCATTACCCACCAAGGTGATCTGTGCACCGTCGGCCGCCGCCAGCGCCGCGCCGGCAAGCGGGGCGAGCGGGGCGTTATCGCCGCCGAATGCGTCTACTACGATATGCATTACGTATTACCTCCTATGATCTCATCCAAGTGCGCCAGACCGCGCGCCGAAAGCGCCGCGTACCGCGCCCGTTTATCCCGAATGTGTTCGACAAGCGGGGGGATCACCCCGAAATTCGCGCCCATCGGTTGAAAGTGCTTTTCGTTGTCGGGATTGCTGATGTATCCCGCCAGCGCACCGATCATCGTATCAAGCGGCAGGATAAGGGAGTCTTCCCCCCTGACCGCACGGGCGGCATTGATGCCCGCCAGAATACCCGATGCCGCCGATTCCATATATCCTTCCACACCCGTAAGTTGCCCCGCAAAGAACAGATGCGGTGCACGGCGGGACTGAAACCCTGCCGTAAGCAATGCGGGCGAATTTAAGAAGGTGTTGCGGTGCATCACACCGTAGCGCAAAAACTCCGCATTTTTCAGTGCGGGGATCATACCGAACACCCGCTTCTGCTCGCCGAATTTCAAGTTGGTCTGGAATCCGACCAAATTGACCATACTGCCTGCGGCGTTTTCCACCCGCAGTTGCAACACCGCCCACGGGCGGTGGCCTGTACGCGGGTCACGCAATCCCACCGGTTTCATCGGACCGAAACGGATCGCATCCAACCCGCGGCGCGCCAACACCTCAATAGGCATACACCCTTCGTACACGGTCAGATCCTTTTCAAACTCGTGCAGCGGTGCGGTCTCGGCGCTGATCAGGGCCGCGTGAAACGCTTCATATTCCGCCTTGTTCAGCGGGCAGTTGAGGTAATCCCCCTCCCCGCTCTCCTCACGGTCGTACCGCGAAGCACGGAACAAATGCTCCTCGTCCAAACTGTCGACCGAAACGATGGGGGCGGCGGCATCGTAAAAGTTCAGCCCCGCACCGCACTGCTCACGCAGTGCCGCTGCCAACGCATCGGACGTCAGCGGTCCCGTTGCGATCACCGTCACACCTTCGGTCGGCAGGGCGGTTACTTCCTCGTGTTTTACCGTAATGAGCGGATGTGCCGCAATGCGGGCGGTCACTCCCGCCGCAAACGCTTCGCGATCCACCGCCAGCGCACCGCCCGCAGGCACCGCGCAGATGGCGGCGACCTCCATACACAGCGAGCCGAGCCGCCGCATCTCCTCCTTGAGCATACCCGCCGCGCTGTCGAGGCGAGAGGCTTTAAGCGAGTTGGAACACACCAATTCGGCAAACTGTTCACTTTTGTGTGCGGGGGTGAATTTCTGCGGTTTCATCTCCACAAGTGTCACGGGAATACCTGCACGGGCAATCGCCCACGCGGCTTCACATCCCGCGAGTCCCGCTCCGACCACGGTAATCGACATCACTTACTTCTTCTCCTTTTGCGGCGCACCCGTGTACCCGCATTCCTCACTCAGACAATAGAGCGTTTCACCGTTCTTGCCTTTCTTCTTAAACAGCGTACGTCCGCAACGGGGGCACGCTTCGGCGGAAGGTTCATTCCATACCACAAAATCGCATTTCGGGTAGTTCGAACAACCGTAAAATTTGCGGCCGCGCCCCGAGCGCTTCGCCACGATCATACCGCCGCAACGGGGGCACAGTGCACCCGTTTCTTCCACGATACGTTTGGTATTCTTGCAATCGGGGTAACCGGGGCACGCCAAAAACTTGCCGTAACGGCCCGATTTCACCACCATCTTACGCCCGCACCGATCGCACACCACGTCGCTCTCCACATCGGGTACTTTGATCTTTTCGCCGTTGAGTTCCTTTTCGGCGGCGGTGAGGGTCTTGGCAAATCCCTGATAGAACGCATCCAGCGTCGACACCCAATCGTTCTTGCCCGTTTCCACCTCGTCCAGTTCCTGCTCCATATTCGCGGTGAACTCCACGTCCACCACTTCGGGGAATTTTTCCCGCATCAAGCCGGTGGTGATCTCACCGAGCGGCGTAGGTTTCAGCGCCTTGCCCTCACGCTCCACGTATTCACGCGCCAAAATGGTGCTGACCGTGGTCGCAAAAGTGGACGGACGGCCGATGCCGTTTTCTTCCATCGTCTTGATCAGCGTCGCTTCGGTGTAACGGGCAGGCGGTTGCGTAAAGTGTTGGTTAGCATCCAGTTTACGCACCGTCAGCGCATCCCCTTCGCCCAGCGGCGGTAATGCCGCGTTATCTTCATCCTCATTTTCGTCCTTACCCTCTTCGTACAGAACGGTAAAGCCGTCGAACGCCACGGTGTACCCGCTCGCCTTGAACAGGCAACGCCCTGCCGCAATATCCAGTTGGCAGGTATCCTGCACACAGTTCGCCATCAAGCTCGCGATAAAGCGTTCCCAGATGAGTTTATACAACTTGTACTGATCCGCCGTAAGTGAATCCTTCACCTCGTCGGGGGTGAGGGACGGCATGGTCGGTCGGATCGCTTCGTGTGCATCCTGCGCCGTGCTCTTAGTCTTGAACACACGAGGCTTTTCGGGCAGATATTTCGCACCGTAACGACTCTTGATAAACTCCACACCTTCGCGGCGGGCATCTTCCGAAATACGGAGCGAGTCGGTACGCATATAGGTGATAAGACCGACGGCGCCCTGCCCTTTCACTTCCACACCTTCGTACAACTCCTGCGCCGCTTTCATGGTACGACGGGCGGCAAAGCCCAGTTTACGGCTCGCCTCCTGTTGCATGGTGGAGGTGATGAACGGCGGTGTCGGTGCTAAGCGGCGCACACCGCGCTTCACCGCTTGCACGGTAAAGGGCACACCGTCGAGCTCCGCCAGTACCGCGTGCGTTTGCTCGGCATTCTCCAATTTCGCCTTGTTGCGGCCGATACTGTAGAGTTTTGCGGGGAACATCTTCCCCTTCGGTACGGCGGAAAGTTTTGCATCGATCGTCCAGTATTCCTCGCTCTTAAACGCGCGGATCGCCTCTTCCCGCTCGACCACCAGATTGACGGTGGCGGACTGCACGCGTCCCGCCGACAGACCCGCACGGATCTTCTTCCACAGGAACGGGCTGATCTTATAGCCCACGATGCGGTCGAGGATACGGCGCGCCTGCTGTGCATTGACCATATTCATATCCAGACCGCGCGGCGCACTCATCCCCTGCGCCACACCGGTCTTGGTGATCTCATTAAACGTAACGCGGTTACATTTTTTCGGATCCACCCCCAGCACCTGCATCAAATGCCACGAGATCGCCTCGCCCTCACGGTCCGGGTCGGTTGCGAGAATGACGCTGTCGCTCGCGGCCGCCATACCTTTCAGTTGGCGGATCAGCGCCGATTTGCCGGGAATATCCACGTAACGCGGGCGAAAACCGTTCTCGATATCCACACCGAGCAGCGTCTTCGGCAGGTCGCGAATGTGGCCGACCGACGCGACCACCTGATATCCCTGCCCCAAGTATTTCTGCACGGTCTTCGCCTTTGCAGGGGACTCCATAATTACCAATGTTGCCATAGTAATGACCATTCCTTCTCTTGCAATTCTATATCATAATCATACGAGACGGTATTGCTGTCCCGCCTCGGAAACCGCCAGTGAGGCCATTTCCAGTTCGGTCAGTGCCGCAAGCACCTGCGGCATGGACAGCGCCGTCTGCGCCGCGATCTCGTCCACCGGCCGCGGCTCGTTTGTCAGCACCCCCAGCACCGTTGCCGCATGTGCGCTCAAGGGTACGGGCGGTGCCGCCCTCTCTGCCTTTTTCGGCGGTGTCTTCTCTGCCGTTTGCAACTGTTCTGTCGGCTCGGACAACTGCGGGAAAAGCGGCAGGTATTCTTCCAATATCTCGGAGGCTGAACGCACCAGTTTCGCGCCGTGTTGGATCAGCGCGTTGCCGCCCGCACTGCCCGGCATATTGAGTGCACCGGGCACGGCAAAAACGTCCCGTCCTTGCTCACGGGCGTGGCGGGCGGTGATCAGCGTGCCGCTCCCCTCGGGGGCTTCGGTCACGCAAACACCGTGTGCCATGCCGCTCATCAAGCGGTTACGCACGTGAAACGTCCCGCGGTTCACCTTTACGCCGTACGGATATTCCGAAAACAGCGTACCGCCGCGCTCCAACGTGCGACGGCGAAGAGGTTCGTTTACCACGGGGTAATTCACATCCAGCCCGCACGCCTGCACCGTCACCACGCGACCGCCGCATTCGAGTGCCGCGGCAGTCGCCACAGCGTCGCCGCCTTCCGCACCGCCGCTGACGATCAAGGCACCGCCGCGAACGAGGCCGCTCACCATCATGGCCGTCACCTCCCTGCCGTAACGCGACAGAGAACGCGTGCCCACCACCGCTATGGCGGGGCCGGCGGAAAGATCGGGGATCTCGCCGCGCCCGTACAGCACGGCAGGCGGCGCGTAGATGCCGCGGAGCAACGAAGGATACGCCGCATCCGCGGGTGTCAGCAACCAGTCGCCGCTTTGCAGGGTGCGCTCCAATATCCCGCGGGCGGTATCCATCGTCTTGTCACATAAACGATCGAGCACCGTCCCCGTCATACCGCATTCCGACAGCGTATTCCTGTCGGCTTCATAGATCTCCTCAGGTGTGGAAAACGCACGCAACAGCGTGGTAAGATGTCCGCTGCCGTACCCCAATGCCTGTTGTAACCATATCCAGTAAAGACGGCTATCCAATATACCCTCTCCTACTCATTTCCCACATTACAAGAGAGGCCGCCACCGCCGCGTTGAGCGATTCGGCACGTCCCGCCATGGGAATGGTCAGCCGATGAGCGCACGCATCGATCGTCGCGGCCGAAAGCCCGTTGGCTTCGTTGCCGATCACGCACACACTGCCCGCCGCAAGCGGTGCTTCCACCACCGAGAGCACGTCGCCCCCTGCCGACGGCACACACGCATATCCGCACGCACCCGCCGCTTGCAAACGGGTGATCGCCGCCGCCATATCCGCCGTTTCCCACAGCGGCAGACGGAACACCCCGCCCATACTGCCACGCAAGACTTTGGGGCTGTACACGTCACAGCATCCCGCCGACAGGATCAAGCCGTCGATCCCCACCGCTTCGGCGGTACGGATGACCGTGCCGACGTTGCCGGGGTCACGTACGTTCTCAAGCGCTAACCACTTCTTATTTTTAAAGGTAGATAACATACTACTATCTATTGTATCCAACATTTTCCGATTGTCAAGTGCTTTGCACAGACAAATTATTCCTTGTGCGGTTTCGGTGTCGGAAAGTGACTGTGCGACACCGTCGGTAATATCGAACACGTGGGCGGCCGCCGCCGTCACCGCTGCCGCATAGTCGGGAAATTTTTCCCGCGCATGGGCGGTCAAAAGCGCCGTTTCGATCGCGGCACCCGAACGCGCCGCATCCGCACACAACCGTGCGCCCTCAATGACGAACGCCCCCTCCTGCCGCCGCAGTTTGGCATCATTTTGCAGGCGGCGCAGACGGCGCACCATCTCATTATCACGACTGGAGATCACCATACTCCGCCGCTCCTTTCCGAAAAGAAGCGCCCGTCGAAAAGTTCAACGGGCGCACCTGTATCTTTTTATTGCAGAGCCGCCTTGGCCTTTTCCGCGAGGGCGGTGAATGCCGCCGCATCGGACACAGCCAATTCCGCAAGCATCTTACGGTTCAGCGAGATCTCCGCCTTCTTCAGACCGTTCATGAAGGTGGAGTAGTTCATACCGTTCATCTTCGCAGCTGCGGAGATACGGGTGATCCACAGACGACGGAAGTCGCGCTTCTTCAGACGACGGCCGATGTACGCATACTGACCGGATTTCATGACCGCTTCTTTCGCGGTCTTGAACAGCTTGGACTTGGCACCATAGTAGCCCTTCGCCAGCTTCAATACTTTCTTTCTTCTTTTGCGCGTCATCATTGCGCCTTTAATACGAGCCATGCTTTATTCCTCCATTCTCAAACAGCGATTACTTGTAAGGGATCATGCGCTTGACAGCTGCGGTGTTGGTCACGTCCGCCACCACAGTCTTACGCAGATTTCTCTTACGTTTGGTCGATTTCTTGTTCAGGATATGGGACTTGTAGGCATGGCCACGAATGACCTTGCCGCTTTTGCTGAGCTTAAAGCGTTTTTTGGCACCACTGTGCGTTTTGATCTTCGGCATCTTAGTATCCTCCTTAAATTTCTATCGGCTTACTTTGTCGTTGCGGGGGCAAGAAACATCAACATGTGGCGCCCTTCCATTTTGGCGGGCTTATCCACCGTTCCGTGTTCGGCACACGCCTCAGCGAAACGCTGCATTGACTCGAGACCCAATTCGGGGTGACCGAGTTCACGGCCGCGGAAGCGGATCGACACCTTCACGCGGTCGCCGTCCTGCAAAAAGCGGATAGCGTGGCGCACTTTGGTGTTGAAATCCCCGATGTCGGTGTTCAGACCGAGACGGACTTCCTTGATCTCCGTGACATGCTGATTTTTACGGGCTTCCTTTTCGCGCTTCGCTTGTTCAAACCGATACTTACCGTAATCCATAACACGGCAAACGGGCGGGACAGCGTTCGGCGCGATCTTCACCAGATCCAGATCGTGTTCATCCGCGACCTTTTGAGCGTCGCGGGCGGACATAACGCCCATCTGCTCACCGTCGGGTCCGATCACACGGACTTCGGCGTCACGGATCTGTTCATTGATCTGCAGTTCCTTGCTTGCGATGGCAAAGCACCTCCATTTGAAAATTATAAAACGCGGGCAGAGACTGCCCGCGTTTGCGACACAACAAAAACGCATTCCCACTGTTCAGGTGCATTTTTACCGTATTGACCCGTTGGGCAAAACACCGCAGGTGAGAGCGGGCAACGCTCTTCTTCGTTTTACATCGTTTGTTACTATACCACAATCCGCGCCGTCTGTCAAGCATCTTTTAAAAAAATCTGAAAAACTTTCATTTCACCTCTTGACGGCGCGGGATTTATCTGTTATAATTCCCGTGTTGTCAAAAAATATGCTGATGTGGCTCAATGGCAGAGCGGTTCACTCGTAATGAACAGGTTGTCAGTTCGATTCTGACCATCAGCTCCAAAAAAGAACGAAGCGGTGCTTCGTTCTTTTTTTGTGTTTGTGTCCGCGAGGACACAACATCGTTTTGCGGTGAAACCGCAAACATCATTTGACCTTTAGGTCAACATCATTCCGCTTGCGGACACAAAACGATGTTTTGACTTCGTCAAAAACGATGTGATGCTTCGCATCAACGATGTTACACCTGCGGTGTAAACGATGTGGGCTTACGCCCAACGATGTTGCGTCTACGACGCAAATACAATGCTACGTGTGAGATATTGCACTCCGTGCAATTTAGTGCTATACTAAACCCAAGGCGGTGATAAAATGCAATGGCTTAAAAATCTATTTGGTAGATATGAGAAGGCGCAATGCGCCCCCGTGCCGCCAATGCCCGATTGGGAAAAGATAGTCGAGCTTATGTACGACAAGGGCCTTGACGCGCTTTGCGGTGAGGTGATACGTGTTTTTTATTCAAAAGACAAGTCAAAGCGCTGCGTGATTTTAAGGGACGAAAAAGGCTTTTTTAAGTACCATTTTGAAGAGCTTTATCAGTTTGACGAGGAAGAATGGAAATACACCTACAAGGACGAAAATACGCTTCCTGCAATGTGGGAAACGGCTGCGTCGCAGTGCGGCGGCTCGCTTTTTGAGAGGGAAGAGGATTTAATGCGCGACCTTGTGTCACAGCCTGAATATAAACAGTATTTTAATTAGCTAATTTAAACGGAGATGTTATCTTGGCAAGAGGAATGAAGGCGGTCGCGGCCATAGCGACTGTACTAACCGTAATTTTTATAATTGCTTACAATGCAAAGCCCGTCGGAATATTTTTATCGCTTGCCATTACGGCAGGGACAATAGCCTACCATTTTTTGATGCGGCTTTTAGTGGGCGGCGTGTTTAATGTATTGATGAACAATAAGGCCGACTACAATAAAAAATGGTTTAGAGTGGGTAAAAAAGAGCAAAAGCTTTACGAGGCTTTGAGGGTAAAAAAATGGAAAAAGCATCTTCCCACCTACGACCCCAGCCTTTTTGATAGACAAAAACATTCGTGGGACGAGATCGCACAGGCGACCTGCCAGGCCGAGCTTGTGCACGAAACCATCGCGGTGCTAAGCTTTGTGCCGATACTTACCATCGGCGTGTTCGGCTCGCCTGCGGTTTTTGTTATAACGTCAGTTTTGTCGGCGCTGTTTGACCGGTGCTTTGCGGCGCTTCAGCGATACAATCGCCCGCGAATTTTGAAAATAATAAAATCCGATGTTTCAAGGATTACTTGCGAAAGATAGTACCAATAAGGTGAGAATATGAAGTTTACTGCTAAAAATTTTAACGAGCTATCAAGCCTTGAGCTTTACGAAATTTTAAAGGCGCGCTCGCAGGTTTTTATAGTTGAGCAAAATATGCGCTGTCAGGATATGGACGGCGTTGACCTTACCGCTCGGCACTTTGCGCTATCGCAGGACGGCAAGGTTTTGGCCTACCTGCGCGCGTTTTATGAGGACGGCGAAAAAACCGCCGTTAGAGTCGGCAGGGTACTGTCGCTTACGCACGGTATAGGCTTGGGCAAGGAGATTATGAAAAGGGCCATTGAGGACATAAAACAAAGTATGCCCTGCAAATGCATTTGCTTAGACTCGCAAAAGCACGCTATCGGTTTTTATGAAAAGCTTGGCTTTGAAACCGTATCGGACGAGTTTTGGGAAGAGGGCGTGCTGCACGTTAAAATGCGGCTTGAAATCTAAAAAGGCGGTGGATTTATGGAAATAATTTTCGAGGTATTATTTGAAGCTTATTTTGAACTGATGATGCTTATTGTCCCCGTCGAAAAAGCGAAATCGCTAAAATATAAATTGCTGTCAGTTTTATTGGCCCTAATTGTATTTGTCGGCTGCTTGGTTCTTTTTGGAGCGGGAATAGTAGTTGTCGATGGCGGAGATAACTCGGGCTGGTTTGCTATTTTAGCAGCGGTAATTATTTCTATTGCACAAATAGTCGCAGGATGTATTTTGTATGTTAAAAGAAATTCCAAATAACAATATTTTTTAAAAAGCGGTGGTTATATGCAAACCTCAAAGCTAATTAAAACAATTCTTTTTTTCGTGATATACGGCGCAAATCTCTTGTTTGCGCTGCTGCTTTGGCTGTGCGGGTTTAGTGGAAATATCCTATTTGGAATCATATTCCTTTTGTTTTATCGCCTAAGCCTGTGGCTTTCTCCGTTGTTTGTGAGCGTGGTGTGCTGGCTACCTCTAAAGCCAAAGGTACCAGCGCGCAAAAAACTTATGTTTAACCTTGTTCACTTGTTGCTTTGCGGAGTTTTGTTTTTGCTGTGTTATCTTTTACTTGGAAATTGGTACTAATCAAGGCGGTGAAATAAATGAGCGTCAAAGATGTTGTTGCCCAGAGATTTAAAAAATTATGCGAGGAAAGAAACATAAAAATAAATGAACTTGCAAATGCGTCAGGCGTTACTCCTTCTACCGCGTACAGTATGATGGATGCGAGTAGGCGTGACGTATCTATAACTACAATTAAGAAATTTTGCGACGGTTTGGAAATAACCTTGGGAGAGTTCTTTTCTACGCCTGAGTTTGACAGTTTAGAACAGGAAATTAAGTAAAGAAAAAACGGAGTTATCTCTTTTGGGATAACTCTTTTTTTGTAAAAATAAAAACAGGCAATTTAGCTATTGCAAATCTTGAATTTTTGTTGTAAAACAGTTATAGAGGCATAGTTTTTTGGCAGAAGGAAGCGATGTAAATGAAAAACAAAATTCAAAAATCGGTTTTAGCGGCGGTATTTTGCGCCATGAGCTTTTTAATGACCTGGATACTTGTCCCCGCCCCAACCGTCGGAAACGTGAATTTAGGCGACTGTATGGTGCTTTTCGGCGCTTACATACTCGGCCCGTACGGCGTTGTTTCGGGTGCGCTTGGCGCCGCCCTTTGCGACCTTGCAAGCGGCTACATAATATACGCACCCGGTACGCTTTTAATAAAAGCGCTTATGGCGGCGGCAGTTTTGCTCTTTAGAAAACGCACCGTAAAAAGCGGCAAGCTTTTGCCGTTTGCGCTGTCGGGCGCGCTTGCGGAGATAGTAATGATAGCGGGCTATTTTATCTATGAGTCGCTGATTTTGGGCTACGGCCTCGGCGCCGCTGCCAACATTCCCTTTAATGCTATTCAGGGCGCCATAAACCTTGTGGCCGCCTCACTGCTTTTCACCGCAACCAAAAACCTAAAAATCGTAAAATCAATTATAGGAAAATAACGGGAGAAAATATGAACAAGGTATTTGAAAAGCACGAAACGCCGTTTTGCATACTGCTGATAGCTGTCTACATAGTAAGCGGCTCGTTTGCGCAAAGCTTTGGCACAACAAGCCTTGTCAGCGTGCTTATAAACACCGCCCTGTCCACGCTTTTAATAGGTATAATGCTTGCTTTAAAAAAGACGGCCCACTACGGACTTACAAAACCCACAAACGCAAAAGAGTACCTGTACTTTTTGCCGCTGCTTATTGTCGTATCGGTTAATTTGTGGAATGGCTTTAATGTAAATAACACGACCGAGGAAATTGTCTACCATATTTTGACAATGCTAAACGTCGGCTTTATTGAGGAAATTATTTTTAGAGGCTTTTTGTTTAAAATGATGGTAAAAACAAGCCCTAAAAGTGCGGTAATCGTGTGCGCCGTTACCTTCGGAATAGGCCACATAGTAAATCTAATAAACGGCGCCGATTTAGTCCCCACGCTAATGCAGGTGTGCTACGCCACCTCGATAGGCTATTTATTTGTGGTTATGTTTAAGAAAAGCGGCTCGCTTATCCCCCAAATAGTAACCCACTGCCTTGTAAATTCACTTTCGATATTTAACGTCGAAAACACGGTATCACTTTATATAGCACCCGTGGTTTTAACGGTAGCGCCGCTGCTTTACGCGCTTTATATAAACAAAAAAATCAAATAACCGAGCGGTAAAATCCCCACTCTACCAGCGGTTTGTTTACTTTTTGCGTTTTCGCGCCTAAAATAAAGGCGAGAGGAGGAAAAGGTATGAATCAAATAAAAATCGGCGAGTTTATAGCTGAGCGAAGAAAAGAGAAAAACCTAACCCAAGCACAGCTTGCCGAAAAGCTTTTGATAACCGACAGGGCTGTTTCAAAATGGGAACGCGGCAAAAGTTTGCCCGACGCGTCCATTATGATAGAGCTTTGTGAAATTCTCGGTATATCGGTAAACGAACTTTTATGTGGGGAGAAGATAAGCATGGAAAACAAAAATGAGAAAAACGAGCAAATCCTGCTTGAAATGGCAAGGGAAGTAGAGCAAAAAAACAAAACGATATGGACAACAATGTGGGTTATAATGGGCGTTTGCCTGGTCGGCCTTATCGGTGGACTTGGCGCGGTAGCGTTTTTTGTTCCCGAAGGCCCGATGCAGCTTGCATTTATACTTGCGCTTTGCGTTTTGTTCCTAATTCCTTGCTTCTATGCGCTTAAATTAGAGGTAAGCGTAGGCTATTATAAATGTAAGCACTGCGGCTGTGAAATCGTGCCGACCTATACGCAGGCTCTAAACGCCATGCATTTTGGCACTACACGCTATTTAAAATGCCCAAGCTGCAATAAACGCTCTTGGTGCAAAAAGATAATAAAGAAATAAAAGTATAAAACCGAGCAACCGCTCGGTTTTATTTTTTGCAATAATGAAACCGCCGCGGCGGGACATAAATAATAAAAAGGGGGCTTTTAGATGTTTACAAAAGAGGTCGAGCAAATAAAAAGCGAGCTAATAGAAATGCGCAGGACTATCCACGAAAATGCCGAGGTGGGCGCGCACCTTCCCAAGACAAAGGCATTTGTGATGGAAAAGCTTTCGCAGTACGGCTACGAGCCGATAGAGGTGTGCGAAAGCTGTATAACGGCGTTTTTAAAGGGCGGCAAAGCGGGTAAAACACTATTGCTGCGCGCCGATATGGACGCGCTTCCGATAGAGGAAAAATCTTCGCTGCCGTTTGCCGCCCAAAACGGCTGTATGCACGCCTGCGGCCACGATATGCACACCGCAATGCTGCTTGGCGCCGCCAAAATTTTAAAACAGCACCAAGGTGAGATGGCGGGCAATATAAAATTTGTTTTTCAGCCAAACGAAGAGGGCTTTGGCGGCGCCAAGGCGGCGCTTGAGGCGGGCGTGCTAAAACAGCCGCATATCGACGCGGGGCTCGCGCTTCACGTAAGCTCGGGGCAACCGACGGGGCTTGTGCTGGTAGGAAAAAACACGCTTATGGCAGGGTGCAGTTTTTTTAAAATTTGCGTAGAGGGCGTGGGCTGTCACGGCGCGATGGCGCACACGGGCGTTGACCCAATAAACGTGGCGGCGCATATCTTTCTCGCGCTTCAGGAAATTATCGCAAGGGAAGTTGACCCCACCGCCGTAGCGGCGCTCACAATAGGGCGCTTTTGTAGCGGCGAGGCGGCAAACGTTATACCAAAAGAGGCTGTCCTTGAAGGCTCGGTTAGGGCCAAAAACGAAGCGGACGGGCAGTTTATATTAGAGCGCATAGAGCAAATTGCGCTTTTAACGGCAAAGGCGTTTCGCGCGTCGGCTCGCCTTGAAAAAACGGTTAGCGTGCCGCCGCTTGTAAACGACGCGGCGCAAGCGGAAAAGATGGCCAATTTTGCCGGGGAGATATTCGCGAAAGAAAAAGTCGTGCGATTTGAAAACTGCGGCACAGGCTCGGAGGATTTTGCCTTTTTCACAAAACAAATCCCCTGCACCTATCTTTTAATCGGCGCAGGCACAAAAGAGGAAAACGCATCTTTTGGAAAGCCTATGCACAACGAGGCGGTGGTATTCAGCGAAGACGTTTTGCCGCTTGGCACACAGCTTATTTGCCACTGCGCGAAAAGATGGCTCGAAACGACAAATTGAGCGCAAAATCACAAAAAAAGTTGTATTTGCTTTTGCAGTATGGTAAAATGTAGGCGAAAAGGGGGAATGGCGAGTGAATTATAACAGGTTTTTGCAAAACAGCGTTAGAACCGACCTGCACGGCTACAACATCTCGGCCTGCTACTGCACCGACGAGAGAAATAAAAATCCCCAAAACCCGTTTGAGTATCTTTGGGGCAAAGCGAGCCTCGGAATGTTCGGCCGCTTTGTTGCAGGGCATCAAACGCCGATAGATAACGCCGTCACGCCCGAAATTCTAAAGGACGGCAAGCCGCTTGTATTTACCCCTTACCGCCACGTTCACACCCCTGCTTTCCAAAAGACCGAGTACCGCTGTGAGCCCGATAGAGCCGTTTATGAAAATAGCGGTCTTATCTCGGTAAGAGAAGAAAAGTGTATACTGTCAAGCTGCGACTCATATATTTCAAGGCTCACCTTTTTAAACGAGGGTAGAGAGCCGTGTGAGATCGAGCTTAAAATAAACACCGCCGCCCAAAACGGCGTTATCAGCACCACCGAAAAAATCGGTGGACTCGGCGATGAGATGAGCCTAAAGCTTTACTGTGCGACGTTTATAAACGACGCTCTTGATAGTGAAATAAGCCTAATTTTGCCGCCTAACAGTAGCGTTAGCGTGCTGTACGGCGCGGCATTTACTAAAAGCTCGGCTACAGGCGCACAGGACTTAGCACGCGAGCTTATTCGGAAGTACGAGTGCGACGGCGCGGCAGGCTTTGGCGAGCCTGAGTTTATTTTGGATAACGAGCGCCGCTTTAACGAGTGGTTTAAAGAAAACGTCCCCGAGCTTTATATAGAAAACGAGGACCTAAAGAAAATATATTACTACCGCTGGTATCTAATTTACCGCAACCTGCACACACCGTCGCAGGTGATAGAAAACCACAAAATAAAAACCGAGTGCTTTTACGAAAGCCCGCTCGGTAGCTGGTTCGGTTGCCCCATTGGACTTCCCGTGCCGTTTCACGCGTTGGAAACAAAGTGGATGAAAACGCCGCACGCGCTGTATTCCGATTTGCAAAATTGGTGCGACGGCATCGGCACCTATCAGGTGTACGTTCAGTTTACGCCGTTTGCCATTTGGCAGGCACACCGCCAGCACCCTAACAAAGCCTTTTTAGAGAAAAACTTTGATAGCATCGCCGCCTTTGCCGAAAAGAAGCTTGAAAACGGCGCACTGCCCGAAACTTCGGGAAGCTGGCTTACGGGCGCGGAATATCAGCCGTCCTTTTATCAGCACACTGAGCCCGCGTGGGACTGGAAAAACGACCGCGAGGGTATGCGTGAAGGCTATGAGGAGAACAAACTTTACCGTTTGGACAAAATTGCCTACAGTATGTTAAACGCCTATGGCGTATATAAAATCGCGCAAGAGCTTGAACTTAAAGACGAGCAAGAAAAGTTTTACGCTATCTTCAAAAGACTTGGCGAGCATATCCTAAAAAACCACTACGACAGCGAAAAGCGCAAATTCTTTGACATAGACGTAAAAACGGGCAAACGCTGTGACGCGGCGCTATCCTACGACTGTTTTGCGCCCTTTATGTATAAGCTAATAGAGGGCGAAGAGTTTGCCGATAGCCTTTTTGAGTGCATCACAAGCGAAAGCGCCCTGCGCACAAAATACGGCATAAGTTCGGTAGAGAAAGCTTGCCCGATGTACTGGTTTGATAACTGTATCGCAGGCCCGACAAACTCCAGTATAAAAGAGCCGCACCACTACGGCTGCTGCTGGAACGGCCCTGTGTGGCCCTATGCTAACAGCATAGTACTTGAGGCGACGGGTTCTCTTATCGGCGGTGACGAGAATAGAAAAGCCGCTTGGCTAAAGCTTTTTAATACATACACCGAGCTTCACTTTTTAAGTGGCGATAGAAGCGTGCCCGTCATAACCGAGCATTATAGAGGAAACGACGGCGTAACCTTTTCGCCGTATTACGAGTATTTTCACTCGCTTTGGCTTGACCTTTTCTACCGCCATTATTTAGGCATAGAAATAGAGGATGACGGCAGTGTCACCTGCCGCCCCAACACTTACGGGGACTTTTCACTGAGCGACGTTGTCATTTGCTCAAAGCATTATCAAATAAGCCAAACAAACGGCCGCGTACAAATAAAAGAAATGGGAGAAAAACAATGCAAGAGTTAGAATTTAACAAAATGAAATACGTTATAAGATTTCCTAAGGATTATAAAGAGGGGGAGAGCTATCCCACCATTATATTCTTTCACGGCGCAGGCACGCGCGGTGGGGATACTAATCTTTTAGCAGGTAACGAGTTTTTTACTCAAACCGCCAAGTTTGAAGATTTTCCGTTTGTGTCAATAGCACCGCTTTGCGACGGCAACTCGTGGTTTGACAGAATGGAAACCCTAATTGAATTTTCCAAGTTTATTTTAACTCAAAGCTACTGCGACGAGGAAAGACTTTATCTAATCGGCAACAGTATGGGCGGTTACGCCACCTGGCAGCTTGCAATGAGCGCGCCCGAGCTTTTTGCCGCTATTATTCCCATTTGCGGCGGCGGAATGTACTGGAACGCCGCACAGCTTGTAAACGTTCCTATTTGGGCGTTTCACGGCGCGCTTGACCCCTGCGTTTTCCCTGAGGAGTCAAAGAAAATGGTTGATGCAGTTAACCGCCGCGGAGGTAAGGCTAAGCTTACAATTTACCCCGAAAATTCGCACAATGCTTGGAGCGATACCTATAAAAATTACGAGGTATTTGAATTCTTGCTGTCGCATAAAAATGAAAACGCCAAGGCTCTTGTAAACGATTTTAACGATATGAAGCTTTTCGGCTAAAAGGAGAACTAAATTGAAACAAAAACTTAA
>CAZESL010000019.1:0-26616 GCA_964515215.1 uncultured Eubacteriales bacterium | reverse complement strand
TAACACGAATCGTGCGGTAGGGGCGGCAATCTGCCGCCCGCGAAATGACCCCCTTTAACAAGGGGGCCAAGGGTCGGTGCGCTTTTCCAAAGCGTAGAAACGGGCGGCAAATACAAAAACACGGAACGGCGGTTGCCGTTCCGTGTTTTTTGTAACGTCTTAATATCGGTTATCAAAAATGCGGGTGGATTTTTTCTCACTGCGGGGGAGTTCGCCGATGGCGACGCCTTTGGGCACGATGGTAAGTCCCACACGGGTCTTGAACACCGCACCGACTGCCGCTTCGACCACGGCCTGCTCGGCATGCGGTTCCATCTCGAAGAACAGGGTCATAATGTCCCGTCCGTTCAGGTGGTCGATCATCACCTGATACTCACTGCTGACACCGTCCACCCCTTTGAGCACATCCTCCACCTGACCGGGGTAGATGTTTACGCCCTTCACTTTGATCATATCGTCGCTGCGGCCGATGATGCGGTCGATGCGCGGGAAGGGAGAGCCGCACGAGCACACTTCGGGCACGATGCGGGAGAGGTCGTGGG
Organism: uncultured Eubacteriales bacterium; assembly: GCA_964515215.1. Lineage (GTDB taxonomy): Bacteria > Bacillota > Clostridia > Oscillospirales > Acutalibacteraceae > SIG588. Next base: position 26,074 of record CAZESL010000019.1, on the reverse strand, counting down.
TGCGGTAACGGATCAGCGGGGCACCCTCTTTACGCAAGGTGGTGATGACGATCTCGCCCACCTCACCGTCGGGCAAGACCTTGCCCGTTGCGGGGTCGATGATCTCAATGTAAATAAAATCGTCCCAGTAATGCATCGGCTCTTCCTTTTGGCAGTTGATGCCGATGCCGGGACCGTAGATCTCGGTCAAACCGTAGATGTCGTACAGTTCCACGCCGAGTTCGGCCGCGATGCGGGCGCGCATCTTATCGCCCCACCGCTCCGAGCCGATAACGCCTTTTTTCAGGTGGATCTTATCCCCGATACCGCGCTTTTCGATCTCCTCCGCCAGCAAGAGGGCGTAGGACGAGGTGGCGCACAGTACGGTGCTTTTCAGGTCCATCATCATTTTGAGCTGCTTATCGGTATTACCGGGGCCCATCGGTACCGCCATGGCACCGAGCCGCTCGCACCCGAGTTGGAAGCCGATGCCCGCTGTCCACAAACCGTAACCGGGGGTGATGTGGATGCGGTCGCGTTTGGTGATACCCGCCATTTCATAGCAACGGGCGAACATTTGGGCCCAGTCCTCCACGTCCTGCTTGGTGTAGGGGACGATGATGGGGGTGCCTGTCGTACCCGACGAGGAGTGGATACGCACGATATCCTCATCCGGCACCGCTTGAATGCCCAGCGGATACACCGCTCGCAGTTCATCCTTTTCGGTGAACGGCAGGTCTTCAAAATCGGCGGGTGTCTGAATGTCCGCCGCGTCGATGTTCTGATATTTTTGATGATATAAACCGCCTTCAAAGGCTTTCACACGGGCGATCTGCTGTTTCACCAGTGCGAGTTGTTGGGCGTTCAGTTGCACGAAGATGACCTCGCTCTCATAATATACCCTTCTATTATAACGGCTTTTGGAAAAAATGCAAGAGGGTGTTGCGAATTTGCAACAAAGGTGCTATACTAATATCGAATATGCAATGCGGAGGAGAAAATATGAAACGTATACTGATCGTGATGCTTGCCGTGTGCCTGTTGCTTACCATGTTTGCGGCTTGCAAGAAAAAGGACACGGCGGAGAACGAATTGCTCACGGGCAAACACTATGCTAAAATTTCGGTGGAAAACTACGGTGATATCGTGGTGGAACTGGATGCGGATATCGCGCCCATCACGGTGACTAACTTTGTGAATCTGGTGAACGATAAGTTTTACGACGGGATCACCTTCCACCGCATTATTGACGGATTTATGATGCAGGGCGGCGACCCTGACGGTGACGGTATCGGCGGTAGTGAAACGACCATTAAGGGTGAGTTCACCGCCAACGGTGTGGAAAACAATCTGTCCCACACCCGCGGTGTCATTTCGATGGCGCGCACCAACGACCTCGACAGTGCATCGTCGCAGTTCTTTATCGTACACGAAGACAGTGAGTTCCTGGACGGGCAGTACGCCGCCTTTGGGCACGTGGTGAGCGGTATGGAAGTGGTGGACGCGGTGTGCGAAAACACCCCCGTGCAGGACAGCAACGGCACGGTGGCGGCGGCAGATCAGCCGAAGATGACGGCGGTGCGTATGCTGTCGGATTACACCCCGCCCGCCACTACCACCACGACCCAACCGACGGTGGATACCTCGAATTCTCTTAAAGGCAAACATTTGGTGGAGATCACGGTGGAGAATTACGGCGTCATTAAGTTGGAACTGGACGCGGATACTGCACCGATCACGGTGACCAATTTCGTGAAACTTGCCAACGAGGGCTTTTACGATGGCCTTACCTTCCACCGCATTATTGATGGGTTTATGATCCAGGGCGGCGATCCCGACGGTAACGGCACGGGCGGTTCGGATGAGGAGATCGTGGGCGAATTTGCGGCGAACGGCTATGAGAACGATATCTCCCACGTGCGCGGCGTCATTTCGATGGCACGTTCGAACAAGCCGAACAGCGCGTCTTCGCAGTTCTTCATCGTGCACGAGGACAGCCCGCATCTCGACGGTAACTACGCCGCGTTCGGCCACGTGCTCAGCGGTATCGAAGTGGTGGATGCGATCTGCGAAAACACTCCCGTGCAGGACAGTAACGGCACGGTTTCGGCGGCCGATCAGCCGAAGATCACGTCGGTACGCGTGTTGGAGGGGGATACGAATGAGTAACTTCAATGCGGCGGCAGTTACCGACGCGTGTGTTCAATGGATCCGCGACTGGTTTGAGAAGAACGGCGACGGTTGCCGTGCGGTCATCGGCATTTCGGGCGGTAAGGACAGTTCGGTCACGGCGGCGCTGTGCGTGAAAGCACTGGGTGCCGACCGCGTGCTGGGTGTGCTGATGCCCTGCGGCGTGCAGGCGGATATCGAGTGCGCGGTGGATCTGTGCGATGCACTCGGCATCGAGCGGGTCATTATCAATGTGAAGGACGCGGTGGACGGTGTTTTGAACGCGATGGGGGATATCCCCGTTTCGGAGCAGACCCGCATCAATCTGCCTCCGCGTATTCGTATGGCGACGCTGTATGCGGTGTCGCAATCCCAAAACGGGCGCGTGGCGAACACCTGCAATCTCTCGGAAGATTGGGTGGGATATTCCACCCGTTACGGGGACAGCGTGGGAGATTTCAGCCCGTTGTCACGCCTGACGGTGACCGAGGTGAAAGCCATCGGGAGGGAACTCGGTCTGCCCGCGCATCTGGTGGACAAAGTGCCGATCGACGGGCTTTCCGGCTCGACCGACGAAGAAAAACTCGGCTTTACCTACGCGGCGCTCGACGCGTATATCCGCGACGGTGCGGAGCCGCCCGCGGACGTGAAAGAGAAGATCGACCGTTTGCATCGCATCAACCAATTCAAGTTGGAACTGATGCCCTGCTTTGAATATCAACCCTAAAGGAAGTATGTATCATGGCAAAAAAGCAGTTTAAAGCGGAGTCGAAACGGCTCCTGGATATGATGATCCACTCCATCTACACCCACAAGGAGATCTTTTTGCGCGAACTGATTTCCAACGCGAGTGACGCGATGGACAAGCTCTATTACCGTTCACTGTCTGAAAACGTGACGGGTATCCTGCGGGAAGATATGGTCATTCGCCTGACACCCGACAAGGAATCCCGCACCTTGACGCTTACCGATAACGGTATCGGTATGACCAAAGAGGAACTGGAGCAAAATCTCGGCACCATCGCCAAAAGCGGCTCGCTGAAATTTAAGCAAGAAAACGAGAAGACCGACGACGTGGACATCATCGGCCAGTTCGGTGTGGGTTTCTATTCCGCGTTTATGGTGAGCGATCACGTGACGGTGACGTCCCGCGCGTTCGGCAGCGAGGAAGCGTGGCGTTGGGAATCCGACGGTGCGGACGGCTACACGGTGGAGGCGGCGGAAAAAGCCGCCCACGGCACCGTGATCGAACTGCACCTGAAGCCGAACGGCGAAGACGAGAATTACGACGAATTTTTGGACGAATGGCGTTTGTCGGAACTGGTAAAGCGCTATTCCGATTACATTCGCTATCCCATTAAGATGGAGACCACCCGCCGCGTGCCGCAGGAAGGCAGCGAGGGGGAGGAGACCGTGTGGGAGACGGTGGTCGAGGATAAGACGCTGAACAGCATGGTACCGTTGTGGAAGAAGAACCGCAGTGAACTGACGGCGGAGGATTACAACAACTTCTATAAAGAGAAGTTCTACGATTTCGAAGATCCTTTGCGGTACATCCATTCGTCGGCGGAGGGCGCGGCGACCTACAACGCCCTTTTGTACATTCCCGCCCGTGCACCCCACAATTATTACACCCGCGAGTTTGAAAAGGGGTTGCAACTCTATGCGTCGGGCGTACTCATTATGGATAAATGTGCCGACCTGTTGCCCGATCACTTCGGGTTCGTGCGGGGTTTGGTGGATTCGCAAGACCTTTCGCTCAACATTTCGCGCGAGATGTTGCAGCACGACCGTCAGCTGAAGATCATCGCGTCCCGTATCGAAAAGAAGATCCAGACGGAACTTACCTCGATGCTCTTGAACGACCGCGAAAAGTATGAACAGTTCTTTGAACAGTTCGGCTTGCAACTGAAATACGGCATCTACGGCAACTACGGTCAGCACAAGGAAACGCTGCAGGATCTTTTGCTGTTCAAGTGGTCGGGCGAGAGCGCTACCGTGTCGCTCGGCGAATACGTTGAGAGCATGGCGGAAGACCAGAAGTACATCTATTACGCGTGCGGCGAGCGGGCAGAGCAGATCGCCCATCTGCCGCAGGCGGAAACGGTACTCGACCGCGGGTATCAAGTGCTGTACCTCACCGACGACGTGGACGAATTTGCGCTGAAAATGCTCCACAGTTACAAGGAGAAGGAATTCCGTTCGGTGTCGGGCGACGACCTCGGCTTTGATGCGGAGGAGGAGAAGCGTGAAAACTCCGCTGAGGAGACCGCACTGCTCGAAAAACTTGAAAAAGCGCTGGAAGGGCAGTGTAAGGCGGTGCGCATCTCCGCCCGCTTGAAGTCTCACCCCGTCTGCTTGGTGAGCGAAGGTGCGGTGTCGCTCGAAATGGAAAAGGTGCTCTCGCAGATGCCGAACGCCGCTCCCGTGAAAGCGGAACGTGTGTTGGAGCTCAATCCCGCGCACCCCGTATTCCGGACGTTGCTTACAATGGAAGACGAGGAGAAACTTGCGGATTATGCCGCTCTGCTGTACGATCAGGCGTTGCTTATTGAAGGGCTGCCGCTTGCCGATACGGTGGCGTTTTCCGACCGCCTGTCCCGTTTGATGGCAGGAGAGTAAGGGAGAAGTATAGGGAGAAGTATAGGGAGGAACCGCAATGGAAAAGATGCTTTCGGTCGTGATACCGTCGTATAACGAAGAAGCGATGATCGAAAAGACGGCGTCGGTCATTCATACGCTGTTGGAAGACGCCGCCATTCCTCACGAGTTGATCTTCGTGGACGACGGCTCGAAGGATGCCACGTGGCAAAAAATTGAAGAAGCCTCAACGGCGATCATGGCGGTGCGCGGTGTGCATTTCTCGCGCAACTTCGGCAAAGAAGCGGCCATCGTGGCGGGTCTTGAGGCGGCCGGCGGCGCGTGTGCCGTGGTGATCGACTGTGATCTGCAACATCCGCCCGAAAAGATGCTTGAGATGTACGCTTTGTGGGAGCAGGGATACGAAGTGGTGGAGGCGGTGAAGACCGATCGCGGCAAGGAGTCATGGCTTCACAAGGCGTTTGCCAACACCTTTTACGGTATCATCAGCGCCGCTACCAAGATCAATATGCGGGATGCATCGGATTTTAAATTGCTCGACCGCAAGGCGATCGATGCGCTCTTGACGATCAAAGAGAAGAATTCCTTCTTCCGCGCCTTGTCTTCGTGGATCGGTTTTAAGGTGGTGCAGATCACCTTTGAGGTGCAAGAGCGCGTAGCGGGCGAATCCAAATGGTCGTTCCGCTCTCTCGTGAAATACGCGGTGACCAACATCACCTCTTTCTCGGATTTCCCGATGAAGGTCATCACCGCACTGGGGACGGTCTCCTTTGTGATCTCGGTCGTGATGGGCGCCATTGCGCTGATCGGCAAATTCAGCGGCAGGTCGCTGGAAGGCTTCACCACCGTTATCATTTTGCAGATCCTGTTCAGCAGTATTATTATGATCAGCGTCGGCATCGTCGGCTATTATCTCTCGAAGATCTATGACGAGATCAAAGGAAGACCCAAATACATCGTGTCCAAGACCTGCGGTAAGGACGAAGAGTAAAAAGCCACCCGCCGTAAGTGAGTTGTAGTTAGGGATTAGGAGTGTGCGCCTTGGCTCCCCTTGTCAGGCAAATTGGAATTGTCAAGAAGCAGACAAAAGGGGCCCGTCTTCGGGAGAAAAGCTGTCGAGCGAAGCGAGACTGAGGGGTAGTCCTACACAAGTTGCTTGCTCAACCGCAGAAAATCCCCCAGTCATTCGCCCACCCGTTTCACGGGCGGCGAATGCCAGCCCCCTTTAACAAGGGGGCCAAGGGTCACAGCACCTTTCAAGGAAGAGTGAATATCCACAAAACACAAGGAGAGAATGTACCGCTTAAGATACATTCTCTCCATTTTTATTCCTATGACCACCCGCCGTACGGCGGGTGGCTTTTCGTCATTTTTTGCTGTCTGCTTGCTCGTCCGTCACGGCGCGGATGACGTAGCCGTTTTCGGTGTCTTCTACCGTGTAGTATTGGCGGTAGGTCGCTTTTTGCATATCCACGACCTTGTTGCCGTAATCGTCTACCGTCACGTCCTGCAGGTGAACGTATCCCACTTGCACGGTGTAGGTGTCGCCCGCCCGCTGAATGGTGCCGATCACCGGTTCAAACGCGCCCGACGTCTGCTGCGGCACGTGGTAATGCTGTTTGTCTTCTTCATATTCAAACGAGAAGTAGGAGTCGCCCTCCACACCGAAGGTGGCATACTTCGGCGTGAAATCGTTTCCAAACAGCGTATGATACGCTTCGGTCACCGCTTCGATCGGCACGATGGTACGGCCGAAGTCGTCGGTGGTGTAGGGGGAAACGTAGTTCACGTCCTGCTGTTGGCGGATCCATTCGCGGTTGGTAACGGCATACAGTGCCGCTTGGATCAGCGGTGCTTGTTCGGCCGTTTCCACCGACTCAAAGGCGGTGGGGGTATATTGCATCAGCGGCAGAAGGGTGTAATACATCTCGTTGGTCAAATGCGAGGTATCCCGCATATTTTTTACGAAGCGGAAACCGCCCACGACGGTGGATATCACGCCGATCACGGCAAACACCAATACCAAAAGCCCGATCGCGGCGTTGGCGGCGTAGTGTCCGCGCCGCGTTCCCCGCTTGGAAAAACGGCGGGAGGGGCGCTCGTCACCGCCTTTATCGGCGGCTGCCTCGGCGGGTTTTGCCGTTTCGTCCGTTTCCGGGGTAAGGGGGGTGGAGCGTTTGATCCAAGCCATACTACTCTCTCCTTTAACGGCACTGTCCGTTGCCGTTGATGATGAATTTCGCGGTGGTCAATTCCCTAAGCCCCATCGGGCCGCGGGCATGCAGTTTTTGGGTGGAGATGCCGATCTCCGCGCCCAACCCGAATTCACCGCCGTCGGTGAAGCGGGTGGAGGCGTTGACGTACACCGCGGCGGCGTCCACCGCGGCGGTGAAGCGTTCGGCGGCCGAGTGGCTGTCGGTCACGATACATTCACTGTGCCCCGTACCGTAGGTGTTGATATGTGCGATCGCTTCGTCCAGCGAGTCCACCACTTTGACTGCCAAAATGTAGTCGCCGTATTCAGTCGCCCAGTCGTCATCGGTTGCAGGAGTGGCTTCGGGCAGCAGGGCGCAGGTGGCATCGCACCCGCGCAAAGTAACGCCGTGTGCGGCGAGTTTCGCCGCCATCAGCGGCAAGCCTTCCTTTGCCACCGCGCGGTGTACGAGTAAGGTCTCCGCCGCGTTGCAGACCGAGGGGCGGGAGGCTTTCGCGTTTTCGATGATATCCGCCGCCATCAAAAGGTCGGCGGTCTCGTCCACGTACACGTGGCAGTTGCCCACACCCGTTTGAATGACGGGGACGGTGGCATTTTCCACCACCGAGCGGATAAGCCCTGCGCCCCCGCGCGGGATCAGCACGTCGAGATAGGCGTTCAGCCGCATCATCGCGGTCGCGGTCTCGCGGGAGGTATCGGTGAGCAGTTGCACCGCATCGGCGGGCAGGTCGGCGGCGACGAGGCCTTCGCGCAGTGCCGCTACCACCGCGGTGTTGGAACGGATCGCCTCTTTCCCGCCGCGCAGCAGGGTGGCGTTGCCCGATTTCAAACACAGGGCGGCGGCATCCGCCGTCACGTTGGGGCGCGCTTCATAAATGATGCCGATGACCCCCATCGGTACCCGCACCTTGCGGATGGCAAGCCCGTTCGGGCGGCGATACCCTTCCATCACCTCGCCTACGGGATCGGTGAGGGCGGCGACCTCCCGCATACCGTCCGCCATACCGCGGATGCGGTCTTCGCTCAGCGCCAAGCGGTCGATCAACGATTCCCGCATACCGCTTTCCCGTGCGGCGGCGATATCGGCTTCGTTGGCCGCCAATATATCCGCCGTATGGGCGATCAAGGCATCTGCCATTTTCAGCAGAGCCGCGTTTTTCTCTTTGGTGCCCGCCGTTGCGAGTACGCGGGCGGCGGCGCGGGCGTTTGCGCCCAGTTCTTGCAAGGTCATTCTGCCAGCTCCTTTGCCTTGAACAGCGTGCCGATCGCCTTGCCGTCCAATAAGTCGTACAGTAATTCCGGATTTTCGCCGCTCATCACCACGGTGGGAATGCCGTCGGCGGTGGCGATCGTCGCCGCGTGCAGTTTGGTGGACATACCGCCCGTGCCGAGCGGCGAGCCCGCTCCTTTCGCGGCGTGGAGCAATTCGTCGGTGATCTCCTCCACCACATCGATGCGGCGGGCGTCGGGATTCACACGCGGATTGTCGGTATACAGCCCGTCGATATCGGTGAGCAACACCAGCAGTTCAGCGTGTGCCAGCACCGCCACGAGAGCGGAAAGGGTGTCGTTATCGCCGAATTCTAATTCTTCGGTGGCTACCGTGTCGTTTTCGTTGATGATGGGCAGCGCGCCGAATTCCATCAATCGGGCGAGGGTGTTGGCGGCGTTGCTTTTGCGCACGTCGTCCTCCACCACGTCACGGGTGAGCAGTACCTGCGCGGTCTGGTGCCCGTATTCCGAAAAGAGTTTGTCGTAGGTATACATCAGTTCACACTGGCCGACCGCCGCCGCGGCTTGCTTGCCGCCCACGTCGTGCGGACGCTCTTTCAACCCGAGCAGACCCGCCCCCACACCGATGGCGGCGGAGGTGACCAGCAACACTTCGCGCCCCGAATTTTTGAGGTCGGCCAACACTTTAACCAGTTGTTCAATACGGCGAATATTCAGCCGCCCGTTGGGGTAGGCGAGGGTGGAGGTGCCCACCTTCACAACGATACGATGGGCGGATTGCGGCGTGTTCATACGAAAAACTTCCTTTATGGTAAAATAAAAATATATCATCACTTTACAGCATACCATCTTTTACCGTAAAATGCAAGGTATTCACAGAGTTTTTCTGTTGTGGCCAAATGGGAACGGCGTATTTTGTGAAAAGCGCGAATAGATAATGATATGACAATATGTTATGATGAATACGAGAGAAGAAGGCCTATCTCTCAGAGAAAGTTAACCGAGTGTACACAGGAAAAATTAAAGCAAGGGAGTGGCAAGAATGAAAAAATTTTTATCCGTTCTTTTAGTGGTTTGTTTCTGTATAAGTTTCAATGTAGTTGTGTTTGCTGCCCCTGGTGCGGGCGATAGTGAAGCGCAGGCAGTAATAGGAAAAGGATCAGAAGCAGTTGTTATGGGCGCAAGCGTTAGAACCGATTTTATTAGCATTGCATTAGCTGAGGTCGGGTATATGGAGAAAGCAACAAACGCTTATTTGGATGATCCGGACGCGAATGTCGGAAGTAACAATTTTACAAAATATGGGCAATGGATGGGCGCTAACGGTTTGGCTTGGTGCAGTAGCTTCGTGGCATGGTGTGCCGCGCAAGCAGGTATAAGTAGTTCTATTGTTTACAGAGATTCTAGTCCAACTGATTGTATGAACTTCTATAAAGAAAACAACAGATTTTATTCGGCGTCCTCATCCTATACTCCTCAAGTGGGAGATATTTTCTTTACTGGTTCCAGTGGTTCTTCTACCACATCTACCCATACAGGAATTGTGATTGCGGTCTCGACCACAACGATTACGGTGGTCGATGGAAACTGGAGTGATCAGGTTAGCCAGCATACGTACCATAGGGATAACACATACAATACCAATGGCAAATTGATTGGCTATGGTCATCCTGCATATTGTCCAAGCGGACATCTGTATTATATCTCTTATGATTACGCGACTTCCGGGCATTGGCGTACATGCAGTGTGTGTGGCACCCCTGGAACCAAAAGCGAACATGTTTGGAGACAGCAGGGAACAGGATACAGTTGCTCTGTTTGTAAGATGACAACACCTTATCTTCCCTCTAACGAAGATGAGGAATACATAACACAGTAGCAAGTTTGGCTTGAAAGGGCGGTGCGGATATGAAACGAATATGGTGTTGGTTTGCGGTGTGTGTGCTGTGTTTTGGAGTGAGTGCTTGTACCCCGAAAGACGGCGGTGGGACGATGGTACCCACCACCACGGGATCGACGACGGCGACCACCACGGTGCCCATAACGGGAGAAACGGCACTTTCGGTGTATGAACTTGCATGGTTTCAGCAGTTCTTCACCGCGGAAGCGGCACGGTTTTTGGTTCCTGAATATACCGCACCCGAGGAAATATCGTTGTTTTGGTTAGTATGCGACGGATTGTCCGAAGCAACTGCGGAAGAAGAAGCGGCGGTAGATGCCGCCTATCCCGACGGTGAGCCGCTTGATGTGATGAAAGCCGCCCGTGCGGATATCGAATGGTTGGTGGCAGAATACACGGGGCTCACGCCGGACGACCTTGACCAAACCGAGTGGGATAGCATGCTGTATTTAGAAGAATACGACGCCTATTACCGCCAGGCGAGTGATCATAACGGTGTGTCGCCCTATATTGTCGGCGGATACCGCACGGCGGCGGGGCAGGTGGTGCTCCGCTACGTGACTGTGAGCGAGGAGCACGGCACGGTGACCTTGACCCCACACGGGTATTCTTACCGTTTCGTATCCAATGAACGAAAAAGTGCGTGGGAGAATTGAAACGCCTAACCAACAAGGGAGAAGACCCGCATGGGGCTTCTCCCTTAATCGTTTTATCCTTATTTCAGCCCGTCGGCGTGCCAGATGTCACGCGCGTAGTCTTCAATCGCACGGTCGGAGGTGAACACGCCGCTGCCCGCCGTGTTGAGCAGTGCCATTTTGGCAAAACGCTCGCGGTCGCGGTACACTTCGCCCGAGAGGCGCTGTGCGCGGCAGTAATCTTCAAAGTCCGCCAGCACCATATACGGGTCGCGCGCGACCAGCGCATCCGCCACCTCATGGAAGGTGCGCCCGCCGAAACCTTTATACATAAAGTCGATGGCGCGGTGGATGCGGGGATTCTGATTATACAGCGCGCGCGGATCGTACCCTTGGCGTTTGAGCGCTTCCACCTCTTCGGTACGCATACCGAAGAGGAAGATGTTGTCGTCTCCCACGGCATTATAGATCTCCACGTTGGCACCGTCGAGCGTGCCCAGGGTGACCGCACCGTTCATCATCAACTTCATGTTGCCCGTACCCGACGCTTCGGTGCCCGCCAGCGAGATCTGCTCACTGATATCTGCCGAGGGCATCAAGCGTTCCGCGAGGGTCACGCGGTAGTCTTCCAAATAGACCACCTTCATCTTGTCTTTCACGGCGGGGTCGTTGTTGATGAGGTCGGCGAGGTAGCAGATAAAGCGGATGATCTCCTTGGCCACGTAATAGCCCGGTGCGGATTTGGCACCGAACAGATAGGTGCGCGGGGTAAACTCCATCTGCGGGTTGTCTTTCAGCGTAAGATAGGTGTGCAGAATGTTCAAGGCATTCAAATGCTGGCGCTTGTATTCGTGCAGACGCTTCACCTGCACGTCAAACATGGAATCGGGATCCAGCACCACGCCGCACTGCTTTTGCACGTATTTCGCAAACCGTTCCTTGTTCTGCCGTTTGATAGCGGCGAATTCCTCCAAGGTCGCTTTATCGTCCGCAAAGGCGCGGAGTTTCGCGAGTTCACTGCCGTCCAGTGCAAAGCCGTCGCCGATGCGTTCCTTCAAAAACGCGGTGAGTGCGGGGTTTGCCTGGCACAGCCAACGACGGTGTGCGATACCGTTGGTTACGTTCTTAAACTTTTCGGGGGTGACGGTGTAGGCGTCGTGGAACACGGTGTCCTTCACGATCTCACTGTGCAGGCGGGACACGCCGTTCACCGAATGGCACGCCGCCACACAGAGGTTTGCCATCTTCACCACGCCGTAACTGAGGATCGCCATACGGCTGACCTTTTCCACGTCACCGTTCGTGGCTTTCATCATTGCGGCACCGAAGCGGTCGTTGATCTCGCACACGATCTGATAGATACGCGGCAGGCGCTGACGGAACAGATCTTCCGGCCAGCATTCCAGTGCCTCGGCCATCACCGTATGGTTGGTGTACGCGAAGGTGCGGGTGACGATGTTCCACGCATCGTCCCACGTGTAGCCGCATTCATCCAGCAGAATACGCATAAGCTCGGGGATCGCCAACGTGGGGTGGGTGTCGTTGATGTGTACCGCCGCGTGGTCGGGCAGATCGTCCAGCGTCGGGTGTGTTTGCAGGTGACGTTCGACGATATCCTGCACGGAGGCGGAGACGAGGAAGTACTGCTGCGACAGACGCAGCGACTTGCCTTCACGGTGATTATCGGCGGGGTACAGCACTTGGGTAATGACCTCCGCCATTGCTTTTTGCTCCATCGCACGCATATATTCGCCTTGGTTAAACAGCGACATATCCATGCCGGGGGCGGTGGCACTCCACAAGCGCAGGGTGGAAACACCGCGGCCGTCCTTGCCCGCGACCATCAGGTCGAACGCTTGCGCCAACACGGTGGTGGCGTTCTCATGTTCGATGCTGTGATGCCCTTCGTTCCAGCTTTCGCGGATATGGCCGTCAAACAGCACTTTCTTGGTCAGTTCGGGGCGGGGGAGCAACCAACTCTTGCCGCCGGGCAACCACATATCGGGCATCTCGGTCTGCCAACCGTCCACCAATTTCTGGCGGAAAATGCCGTATTCGTAGAGCAGCGAGTAGCCGATGGCGGGAATCTTTTCGGTGGCGAGCGAATCGAGGAAGCAGGCGGCAAGGCGGCCGAGACCGCCGTTGCCGAGACCGGCATCGGATTCCAACTCGTACAACTTCTCCAGTTTTACGCCGTAGTTCGCCATCACGGCTTCTGCCTCTTCGGTGAGGTTCAGGTTGTACAGCGTGTTTTTGAGCGAGCGCCCCATCAAGAATTCCATACAGAGGTAGTATACCTGCTTGGCATCCTGCTCGTGCGCTTCGTGAATGTGCTGAATGCGCGCCGCGCGCAGTTTGTCGCGCAGGACGAGCACCAGTGCGTTATAAAAATGTTCGTTGCTGGCATCGGCAGGTTGCAGCGAGAAGTTGTGTGACAACTTCGCTTCCAACAGCTGAGCGAGCGACGGTTCTTGTGCTTTCGGTGCAGACTTCTTACTGGCCATAAAACGGTTACCCCTTTCTTGGGAATAAAAGTAGATACTCCATTATACACCTACTGCACGGAAAAAGCAAGCGGTTTTTGGGTGAAATTACAAGGACGGCGGTGGAAATAGGTGGGTTTTCTTTGAGGGGTTTGTGCAGATTGCAATAAAATACGTGGAAATTACGGAGCAATGAATACGAAATGAGGGCGTGCGTTGCACGTCCGTCGTGGGTTTCACACAAGCTTGAAACGGCGGTTGTAGGGTGCGGCGATCTTCGACGCACCGTTATACGACCGATCGCCCACCCGCGGCAGGCGTTGCCTTCCTCCCCGAGGAAGGTGGCACGAGCGACAGCGAGTGACGGAAGGAGTGGATGCACCGCTAAACTCCCTCAGTCTCCATTGGGAGAATGAACGCGTAAACAATCCCTCAGGCGGCTACGCCGCCAGCTCCCTTTACACAAGGGAGCCTTGAGGTTGCTCGAACTTGTGCGTTCATTCTTAGGAACATCGCCGAAACAACTACGTGAAACACTGAACGCGGGCGATGTTCGGACAGCACCCCTTTATGACAAGCACCTTTCTTACGAAAGGGGGCCAAGGGTAACAGCGCCGTTTTGAACCGTGCGGTAGGGGCGTGCATCGCACGTCCGTTATACGACCGAACATTCGAAAGTGAAAACGCATCGCCGTTTCAGCACTTAACCCGCGACGTTTTCGCGGTTTCGCCGCAGGCGAAATGCGGGCGCGGTGTATGCCCGCAAGCGGAAACTCGCCGTGATGAAAAGCCGTACGGCTTTTCATCACAGATCGTCCGCATCCTGCTCGGGTACACCGCCGTCGGCGGGGGTACCGGTGTAACTGCCCAGTACGTCCGAGGTGATGCTGTCGCGCCCCTCGGTCGGCATCATACGCGCCTCACCGTCACCGAAGGCGCGGGGCGGTACCTCAAAGGTATGCACGACGTCGGGGGTGGGGATCTCCTGTGTCAGCGCCGTCGGCGGTGCGGGGTGTATGCGAATGGTTTTTTTGGGTTTCTGTTCCATAAAACTTCTCCTTTTTGTTTGATGTGTGTATAACTGCCAATAATAGGGTAAACCGATGGCGACGTATTATGCGTGGGGGTTGTTTCCGATTTTTCGATAAAATCGTTACAAATCATTCATAAAAAACTCTTGACATTACGGGCGGGGAGTGGTAAATTATAGAAGGCTTAGCACTCTCGGCGCAAGAGTGCTAATTGCCCGAAGCGGTACGAAAAGGGGGGAACGGCGATGGAAACGGTCGCTATCAGCGAACGCAAGCAACGTATACTTGCCGCGATGATCGATGCGTATGTGGCAACGGGGGAACCGGTCGGTTCCAAGTGGCTGGCAGATGCGCTGGGAAACGCCGTTTCTTCCGCGACTATTCGTAACGAGATGGCGGAACTTTCGGCAGCAGGTCTGCTCACACAGCCGCACACCTCGGCGGGACGTGTGCCGACGGCAACCGCCTTTCGGCTCTATATCGACCGCTTGATGCCGCACCGTTCGTTATCACTGGAACAGAAGCGGGACGTAGATCGCGTGCTTCTGTCGGCGGGCAGTGATCCCGCCCGTTTGGTGCGCGTAGCGGCGGAATTGCTGGCGACGGTGACAGGCTGCGCGGCGGTCTCCACCTCACCGAGTGAGCAAGGGGCCACGGTACGCCGTCTGGAAGTGATGTACATTTCCTCGCGTATGGCGGCGGTGGTGCTGATGACCGCATCGGGTGTGATACGCAATCGTCTGTGCAGTTTCGACCGTCCCGTTTCGGCGGCGGCGTTGCACGAAACGGCGGCGGCACTGGAGGCTTGCTTCGGCGGACATCCGCTGTCGGACATCACCTTGCCCGCCGTGCAGGGAATGGTGCTCTCGTTTGGGGAGGAAGGTCTTTACCGTATGCCGATACTGACCGCCTTGCTTGAACTGGCAAGCGAGGCGACCGCAACCGAAGTTACGCTGAAAGGTCAACTCAATCTGTTGCAGTATCCCGATTACAGTGCCGAACGAGCGTTGCGGCTGTTGGGTTTTCTGTCTCACAGCGAGTTGCTGACGGCACTGCTCACCCCGCCCGCGGACGGTGTGCAGGTGGTGCTCGGCGGCGAAAGCGTATATCCCGAACTGGACGGATCGGGTGTTATCACGGCACGGTACCGCGGCGGAAACGGCGGGGAAGGGGCGCTCGCGGTCATCGGTCCGCAACGTATGAACTATGCCGTTACCATCCCGCGTATGGAATATTTGGCAAGCGCGCTCAGCCGTCTGCTCGGACGGCTTGCACAATAAACGGAGGATTCAGGATATGGATGAGGAAGTAAAGACTACCGAGACCGCCGCCGAGGAAGCCGCGGTCGAAGAAACTCCCAAAGCGGAGGAAAAACCGAAAAAGAAAAAGGAAAAATCCGCCACCGCCCTTGCGGCCGAACTGAAAGAGGCGAAGGAAAAACTGGAGGCGCAGGAAGACGCTTACAAGCGGATGCTGGCGGAATACTCCAACTACAAGCGGCGCACCGAGCAGGAAAAGGAGCAGATCGGTCTGTTCACTAAGGGCGAATTGCTCAAATCCCTGCTTCCCGTGCTGGACAACCTCGAGCGGGCGGCGACCGCTCCCGCAGGCGAAGAATACAAGACCGGTATGGAAATGATCATTCGCCAACTCGAAAAGGCCCTTTCGGATATGGGCCTTGCCGAGATCGAAGCCGAAAACGCACCCTTTGATCCCGAACTGCACAATGCAGTGATGCGGGAAGATGCCGAAGACGTCGAGACCGAAACGGTCACGCAGGTGTTTCAAAAGGGTTACCGTCTGGGGGATCGCGTGTTGCGCCCCGCGATGGTCAAAGTGGCAAATTAAAAAATACAATATAATGAACAACAATTAGGAGGAACTTATCATGGCAAAAATTATCGGTATCGACCTCGGTACTACCAACTCGTGTGTCGCGGTCATTGAAGGCGGCGAAGCGGTCGTCATCCCCAACGCGGAAGGTGCCCGTACCACCCCGTCGGTCGTGGCGTTCAAGAAGGAAGGCGAACGCGTGGTGGGCCGCGTGGCAAAACAGCAGGCGGTCTCCAATCCCGACCGTACCATTGCGTCCATCAAGCGTGATATGGGCTCGTCCCGTAAGGTGACCATCGACGACAAGTCCTACACCCCGCAGGAGATCTCCGCGATGATCCTGACGAAACTGAAGCAGGATGCGGAAGCGTATCTCGGCGATAAGGTGACCGAAGCGGTCATCACCGTGCCCGCGTACTTCACCGACGCACAGCGTCAGGCGACCAAAGACGCGGGTAAGATCGCGGGTCTGGAAGTGAAGCGTATCATCAACGAGCCGACCGCCGCGGCGTTGGCGTACGGTATCGACAAGGAAAACGATCAGAAGATCATGGTGTACGACCTGGGCGGCGGCACCTTCGACGTGTCCATCATCGAGATGGGCGACGGCGTGCAGGAAGTGCTTGCGACCGCGGGTAACAACTGCCTCGGCGGTGACGATTTCGACCAGAAGATCGTGGATTGGATGGTTGCGGAGTTTAAGGCCGAAAACGGTGTGGATCTGTCTGCCGACAAGATGGCGGTACAGCGTCTGCGCGAAGCGGCGGAAAAGGCGAAGATTGAACTGTCGGGTTCCGCTACCGCTTCCATCAACCTGCCGTTTATCACGGCGGATGCGACCGGCCCGAAGCACCTTGATATGACCCTCACCCGCGCGAAGTTCAACGAGATCACGGCGGATCTCGTGCAGAAGACCATGAATCCCGTGAAGCAGGCGCTGTCCGACAGCGGTCTTGCGGCGTCGCAGATCGACAAGGTGTTGCTCGTCGGCGGTTCCACCCGTATTCCCGCGGTGCAGGAAGCGGTGAAGAACTTCATGGGCAAAGAGCCGTTCAAGGGCATCAACCCCGATGAGTGCGTGGCGATGGGCGCGGCACTGCAGGGCGGTGTGCTCGGCGGTGAAGTGAAGGGCCTTCTGCTGCTCGACGTCACCCCGCTGTCGCTGGGTGTCGAAACCATGGGCGGCGTGATGACCCGCGTGATCGAGCGCAACACCACCATCCCCACCAAGAAGAGCCAGATCTTCTCCACTGCGGCGGACAATCAGCCGTCGGTTGAGATCCACGTGTTGCAGGGCGAGCGCGAGTTTGCAAAAGACAATAAGACCCTCGGTATGTTCCATTTGGACGGTATTGCTCCCGCACGTCGCGGCGTTCCGCAGATCGAAGTGACCTTCGATATCGACGCGAACGGCATCGTGAACGTCAGCGCGGTGGATAAGGGTACGGGTCGCGAACAGCACATCACCATCACCTCGAACACCAATATGTCGAAGGAAGACGTGGAGCGTGCGGTGGCGGAAGCCGAGCAGTACGCCGCGGAAGATAAGAAGAACCGCGAAAACGTGGAGACCCGCAACGCGGCCGATCAGGCGGTGTATCAGTGCGAACAGGCGATCACCGAACTGGGCGAGAAACTGGATGCCGCCGACAAAGCGGATCTTGAGGGTAAGATCGCCGCGGTGAAGGAAGCGCTCAAGGGCGATAACTACGACGATATCAAGGCGCGTCAGGAAGAACTGATGCAGGCGTTCTACGCCGTGTCGGCGAAGGTGTATCAGGCGAACGCACCGCAGGACGGCGCGCCTGCCGACGGCTCCGCTCCGAACGAGGACGGCTTCTACGACGGCGACGTAAAATAATGAACACGGTCGGGGATTGCTGCATTACGCAACAGTCCCCGACAGGGGGTTATTGAGTAATGGCGGATAAACGCGATTTTTACGAAGTGTTGGGTGTGCAAAAGGGCGCGTCCGACGATGAAATTAAAAAGGCCTATCGCCGTGTGGCGAAGGAGAACCACCCCGACCTGCATCCCGGTGATGCGGCGGCGGAAGCGCGCTTTAAAGAGGCGAACGAGGCATATGAAGTGCTGTCGGATGCGGAAAAACGCGCGCGCTACGACCAATACGGTCACGCGGGGGTAGATCCGAACTTCGGTGCGGGTGCCGGCGGCTGGGGCGGCGGTGGCTTCGACGTCGATTTCGGCGATATCGGGGACATCTTCTCCTCCTTCTTCGGCGGTGGCGGCGGTCGTCGTTCCAACCCGAACGCACCGCGTCGCGGCAGCGATATCGGGGCTTCGGTGTTCATCTCGTTTGAAGAGGCGGCACGTGGGTGTAAGAAACAGGTGGAAGTGAACGTGGTGGAGCGTTGCACCGCCTGTAACGGCAGCGGTGCGGAATCCGCCGCAGGTGTGAAGACCTGCCCGCAGTGTAACGGTACGGGGCAGGAACGCCGCGTGCAACAAACGCCGTTCGGCGCGATGCAGACCCAGACCACTTGCTCACGGTGTCGCGGTCGCGGGAAGATCATCGAAACGCCGTGTAAGACCTGCCACGGCAGCGGACAGACCACCGCCCGTCGCACGGTCGGCATCAACATACCCGCGGGCATCGACGAAGGGCAGGTCATCTCCATTCGCGGTAAGGGCAACGCGGGCGCCAACGGCGGCCCTGCAGGCGACTTGCAGGTGCAGGTCTCGGTGAGACCTCACCCCGTGTTTGAACGCCGCGGTTACGATATCGTGTGCGAATTGCCGCTCACCTTTGCGCAGATGGCGCTCGGTGCCGACGTGGAGATCCCGACACTCGACGGCAAGGTGACTCAGACCATCAAAGAAGGTACGCAACCGGGCGAGGTCATTCGCCTGCGCGGCAAGGGGTTCCCGCATCTGCAAGGACGCGGCGCGGGCGACCTGCTCGTGCGCCTCACGGTGGAGATCCCGAAGAATCTGAGCAACGAGCAGAAGAAGGCACTCCGCGCGTTCGACGAAGCCACAAGCGAGAAGAATTATCAAAAACGCCAATCCTTTTTCGACAAATTGAAAAAGGCGTTCGGCGGGGAATAAATGAGTAAAAGCAGGTGATCGACACCTGCTTTTTTCTTGCCATTTTTTGAAAAATAGGGTATAATGCCTGCGAGAGGGTGACGACGGTGGAGGAATTGCCGAAGCGTAAGAGCATACGGTTGAAGAATTATGATTATACGCAGAATGGGTATTATTTCATAACGATATGTACCCATAATCGGCAGAGGTTGTTCGGGGAAATACATAACGGTGAAATGTATTTGAACGATTTTGGCCGCATTGTGGATTTCACGTGGAATGATTTGGAAAATCATAACCATATACGGTTGCGTGAACATGTAATTATGCCCGATCACGTACACGGTATTATTGAAATATACGATCGTAGGGAACGGTCCGTGACCGTTCCGCGAACGTCCCAATATCGTTTCGGAATACCCGAAATCATAAGGCAATTCAAAACGTTTGCCGCCAAAAGAATTAACGAGGAATGCAGACGGAACGGTTTGGAACCGTTCCCTACGGGCCGCCTGTGGCAAAAATCGTATTACGAACACGTCATACGCGATGAAAACGATTATCTGACCAAGGCCGAATACATCCAAAACGATCCGTTCAAACGGGAGGGTGACCTATGAATCTTCAAATCCAACAGATCTCCTCGCTCGAAAAGGTGCGGGCGGGGTATACCTACGATACGGTGACGGCGTGTGCCGCCCTGTGCGGCGAACGGGTGTCGTGGCAGGTGGCGGTGACGGCCGACAGCCACGGCTTTTTGTCGGTGGCGGTGGAGTCGCCGCTTGCACAACACATTCGCCTTTACCGCGTGCGGGATGCCGTGTTGGATCAACCCGCGACGGAGGATATCACGGGGGACGGCTACCTCACCGAAACGGCGGGTACCATGCCCGATATTTTGGTGCCGCTCACGGAGAATACCACCGCCTTCACGGTGGGACGCGGGCAAAACGCCGTCTTGTGGGTGAAACTGGATATCCCGCGGGATGCCGCAGCGGGAGAATACCCCGTGCGGGTGGTGTTCACCACCCATGAGCAGGTGGCGGTGACGGCGGAGATGACCGTCACGGTCGCGCCTGCCGTGATCGCCGCGCGGGAGGTGCCGTACACCCGTTGGTTCTATCTCGACTGCATTGCCACGGCGCACGGTGTGCCCGCCTTTTCGGAAGAACACTGGGCGCTCATTGAAAACTACATTGAAGCGGCGGCGGATATGGGTATCAATATGTTACTGGTTCCCACCCACACACCGCCCTTGGATACCGAGGTGGGTACCGCCCGCCCCTGTGTGCAGTTGGTAGATATTGAAAAGGCGGGGGATACCTACACCTTCGGCTTTGAAAAATTCCGTCGGTATATTGCGCTGTGCCAAAAGCACGGTATCCGCTATTTTGAAACGGCGCACATGTTCTCGCAATGGGGTGCCAAATGTGCCCCGAACATCATGGTGCGCGAAAACGGCGAGGAAGGATATCTCTTCGGTTGGCACACGCCGTCGGATTCACCCGCCTACATTACCTTTTTGAAGCAGTATATTGCGGCGATCGCCGCCGAGGTGAGGGCACTCGGCATCGAAAAGCAGACCTATTACCACATCTCGGATGAGCCGAATATGGAGACGATGGCGGCTTATAAAACTGCCGCCGATATTCTGCGTCCCTTGCTCGGGGAGTCCAAAACGTTGGACGCGCTGTCGGATTACGCGTTTTACGAGCGGGGGCTGGTGGAGTGTCCCGTCACGAGTGTCGCCCATATCGCGGAGTTTTTGGAGCACGACGTTCCCGAACAGTGGGTGTACTACTGTTGCGGACCGCAGACCGTGTTCCCGAATTCCTTTATGGCGATGCCGTCCGCCCGCGTGCGTATTCTCGGGTTTTTGATGTATAAGTACGACGTGAAAGGATTCCTGCATTGGGGGTACAACTTCTACAACAGCGCCGTGTCGCTGTATCCCGTGGACCCGTACCTCACCACCTCGTGTGACGGGACGTATCCGTCGGGTGACCCGTTCATCGTGTATCCCGTGAAAGACGGGGTGTATCCCTCTATCCGCGGCGAGGTGACCTTCCACGCGATGCAGGACGTCGCGCTTTGCCGCACGCTGGAGGAGAAGATCGGACGCCGTGCAGTGGTCGAAATGATCGATGCCGCCGCAGGCGGGGAGTTGCGGTTTGACGCATACCCGAAGGAGAGCGAGTATCTGCTGTCCTTGCACGAGGCAATGGTGAAACGGTTGGGAGAATAAGAAAAAGCCACCAATACGGCGGGTGGGCATAGGAATAAAAAAGAGCGAATGTATCTTGAAAGGTACATTCGCTCTTTGCGTTAGTGCTTTAGCGTCAGAGCGCTCGCCGAAGGTGAGCGCTCAACAACCGCCCGCTATGCGGGCGGGATTAAAGTTTAAGCAAAGGGACATTCTTTCTGTTATGATGGTGATTGTTCAAGCCACCAAATTCAAAACAGAAAGGATGTCCCTTATGGCAAATAGTTTAGCACATACAAAGTGGGTATGCAAGTATCATATTGTTTTCACGCCCAAATATCGTCGAAAAATCATATACAATGAATTGAGAGAAGATATACAGCAAATCATTAAAAATCTGCTATGCATCAGCAAAAAAACGCCAATTTATCGACAGGAAATAGTTATTCGGTGTTTTTCAACACGGCATGATTTGCCGAGGTTGATATTTCATAAAATGGTGCAAATGCTTTTGGTGCATAAGTCGTCTCATGTTGGAGCCACTTCTAATTTTGGAACTTGAAGGTTGTTTAAAACCACAAAAAAATTTATTATATTCGTGAAAATATGACAATTGACATCAAATACTATTCATGATATTATATATACAACAAAACAAGGAGAGTCCCATGTTTTTTTGAATTGGCATGAACTTATGCTTTGATAAATGTGCTTTAGGAGGTTTTGATATGAAGAGAACTTTATGTGTTTTTTTGTCTGTTGTGATGCTCGTTTTAGCTATGATATTACCTGTTTCTGCTGATACGGCCTCAGCGACACTAACCACAGATGAGAAGTCTGTTTGGACAGGTGTGTTATTTGGAAGGCAAATTCGATTGACCACGGCAATAAATTATGAAGATTCCGCCCGAAAAGTATTTTTTGATTACAAGTATCATAATGGAACCAAGTGGGTGACTGATAAAAACGCCGTCGCCTTGGAGCCTAATAGGAGTATTTCCTCTCCACTGTCGTCGTCGCAATTGGATCAGTCAATTTCTTGGCGAGTACAGGTCAATACTTATCTTTGTCTGTATAAAAATTGTCATGCCTTTGCTGAGATAAGCAACTAACTACGGAGGGAGCGGACCAATAGGGCTGCTCCCTTTTCAATGTGTGGAGGGTTCGCTGTGAGATTGTTTGCGCAGACATCAAAAGTTCTATACAAGAATTTGTTTTTGATGATGGGATATACGGTGTTTTTTTGTTATACTTTTTGGGAATACAGGAAGTCTTTTCTTGCTATGTCGACCTACATTCCAAATCAACCGGCAATTGGGTTTTTGTCTGTAACGTTGTCAATGTCGTTACTTTGTACGGTATTCTTTTTGTTTTTTTCTTACGTATTGTTTGCAAAACCGCAAAAAGCGGGTTTGGAGGAATGTTTACAGGCAACCAAGAACGGCCAAGGGAAATTCGTAGGCAGTCAGTTTGTGTGGATTGTTTTTCTAATCTTTGTTTTTACGGTTATGTCATTTGTATTTAATTGGTTATATCCTACGACTGCTCTTGCGGGAGGTCTTTACTTACGACATATGATAGGATGCCTTTTTGTGTATATGTTTTTGGTGCCACTGACAGGTGCACTGCTTGGGATGGCAGCCGCTCTCAGCCTTAAACCATTGTTTGCGTATTCGATTATGGTGTTGTTTGCATTGTTTAGCAGTCCATTGGGCGGTATGCTGGCTTTTCTTGTATCAGAAGCAACAAGAGAGGCTGTGGATATTTTCTTTCTATTTGATTTCTTTAACATTTTCCCTTTGGATTTGGATTGGACACCCTTATATGCGTTTGGCATATCACTTTTGCCATATAAGATAGCGGTGATATTGTTTTGGATGTTGGTTTCGCTGGCGGTTGTTGTCCTTAAGGTGACCAAACCGTCACAGCGACTGCTACGCGGAGTAGCATGCGTTTGTATAATAGCATGTCTTGTGAATGCGGTGGTTGGTTTGTGGCCCTCGTCTAGAGTTGATAGAAGTTACAGACTGGATGGTGTTTTGTTTGGGGACAGTATGTTCTATTCTTCTATGTATACAGGTAATAACAATGAAGAAGAGATACCAGCGGAGTTTCGAGTTACAGAGTATGTGTTGGATGTGAAAGTGAAGGAACAATTATACGTGACCGCTAAAATAAAAGTGGATACAACAAATCTTGCGATTTATCCTTTTACGTTGTATCACAATTACAAAGTTCAAAGCATAAGAGATCAAAACGGAGTAGCATTGTCTTTCAGACAAGATATTGATCTTGTGGAGGTGTATTCCAATGGGGTGCTGTCGGAATTGGTGTTTACTTATTCTGGATACAATTCACGTTTTTACAGCAATTCGCAGGGGGTTTTCCTTCCTGGTTACTTTGCATATTACCCCATTGCAGGACAATGGCATATTATGACAAGTGATTTCCAAAGTATGGCTACGCATGTCCTTCCCTATGAGACCGAGTTTTTTCTCACGGTATCGTCCCCCAAAGAGATATTTACTAATCTCCCTTCTGATGGCGATGGTAGGTTTGCAGGAAAATCAAATGGTGTAACTATGATGAGCGGCTTTTTTGAAAGCACTACGGTAGAAGGGGTTGAGATCATATATCCAACCTTTAATACCCAAGAGTTTTCCGCAGAGAATCTCGCACAGGATGTACAGGCCTTTCTGGAAATAGAGCAAAATGTCGATAAGATACTGATCGCGCCAAATGTTAACCAACACAGTGATACAATTGTCGGTTTTTCGGATTATTTGCTTACTACTCAACTTACAATTTTGCCCCAAAATTATGCGCTGTATACCAAGGTGTTAGATAAAAAGCGAACGTTGTACTATTATTGGGATATGTATCTCAACAATCGGGAAGCACTTGATACATATGTGGAGAAGGAGAAAGGATTAACAAAGGATCAGCGTACTGCTACGCTCTTTAAAAAGAAGGTGGAACAGTTGGAAGAAGATGTATTGCGCAAAAAGATAGAAGACTATCTCTTCGATGGCAACGACACACGGTCATTTGTGCGCTTCTTGAACGAACTATGATGTGCTTGGGGGGAAAAAGGTGTTAACCATTCAGAATTTAAGCAAAAAATTTGGCAAAAAAACTGTGCTTAATCATTTTTCTTATTCTTTTACAGGCGGTGTTTACGGATTGTTAGGCCCCAATGGTGCAGGAAAAACGACTTTATTACGATGTATAACAGGATTGTACGATGTGAAGAAGGAGACGATCCTATACCGTGGCGAGTGTGTTCGCCGGTGTAAGGACTATCTTTCGGATGTTGGTTACTTGCCACAAAAATTTGGTCTTTTTAAAGAACTGACAATAATTGAAATGCTACGCTTGCTTGCTTCTTTAAAAAATATAGACTTAAAGAAGGGGGATGTGTCGATTGAAGAGTGTGTTGAGATGGTAAATCTTAGTGATAGAATGCATGACCGTGTCGGAACGCTTTCCGGCGGTATGATTCGAAGACTTGGCATCGCGCAGGCGCTGTTGGGCGATCCGCATGTAATAATTTTTGACGAGCCCACTGCCGGATTGGATCCAGAAGAACGGCTTCGTTTTAAAACGATTTTGTCACAGATAAAAGAGAATAGGGTGGTTATCCTTTCTACGCATATCGTAGAGGATGTGGAGGCGGTGTGTAATACCATTTTGATTATGAAAGATGGACAGGTCGGCGCGAGCGGAAGTTGTGCACAAATACAGACATTCGCTGAAGGAAAAACATATTGGATACCGGAGATGCAAGTAGCAACTATACAGGGAGACTATATTATACAAAAGCGTGAGGAACACAACGGAGAGGTTATGGTGAAGATACTTACCTCTTTCCCACAGACTTTTTTGCCGACCACACCGCAAATTGAGGATGGATATATATGCGTATTAAAAAATATGTAGAAAACTTGATGTTGCGTGCCTTTCTGCATTGGAAAAGCCTTGGCTTTTTGGCATATATACCAGTTTTGGTTATAAATGTACTCTTTCCGTTGATAAGTTATGCGGTTTATCACAGATACGGTGTGGGGGAAAGGTTGAAAATGTGCATACAAGAATACGGTCAGATTCTTTTGCCGTTGACAAGCGTTTGGTGGGTCATGTTTGCTATGCATGATTATATTGAGGGAGAGGGGTGTGAAGTACTGTATACCAGCAAGGTGAGTACTCGTTTCTTAGATGCGATCTTTTTGTTTGTCGTATCTATACTGAATATTATGGCACTGTTTTCGGTGTATGCACTATTGATTCCCAGTATACAATATGAGTTTATTCGTATTACTACTATATGTGTGTTGTATTTTGGGTTAATGTATGCATTTTCCTATCTTACACATTCCTCGGCGGTGACAGTATCAATAATTGTGATGTACACGGTCTTCAACATATACTACGGATGTTTTCAAGCGGGAGAAAAATATAGCGTTTTCATTTATTACTCTACATCTGAGGTGACGAAGAACAGTCTTTGTAAAGATTGTTTGCCTTTGTTGACAATTGGTGTTTTTCTAACAACTATCGGATTGATATTAAATAGAAAAAACAAATGGCAGCCATTCAATGGATAAAGACGGATATCGAAAAAATTACGGGTAGCCTACACAAGTTGATGGGATTCCTAAGGGTCGGTAGACCCTCAGGCCGTTTGGGAGGGGTGCGGGGAACCTATCGGAAAGGTTCCCCGCGTTCTTTGGCGCTTTCTTACAAA
>CAZESL010000018.1:17250-26958 GCA_964515215.1 uncultured Eubacteriales bacterium | reverse complement strand
ACGAGACTTGATTTGAGCAAATTGAAAAAATCCGAAAACCCGCATAAACACTGGGCTTTTGGCACATTTTAGAGTAGAGAAAAGGAGTAAATATATGAAAGCAACAGGTATTGTTAGAAGGATAGACGATCTTGGTCGTGTGGTTATCCCCAAAGAAATTCGCCGCACGATGCGCATCCGCGAGGGCGACCCGCTGGAGATCTTTACCAACAACGACGGGGAGGTCGTGTTTAAAAAATACTCCCCGATGGGGGAACTCGGCGAGTTTGCGGCGCAATATGCCGAGGTGATGGCGCGGGCGCTCGGGCAGGCGGTCGCGATCAGCGACCGCGACCGTGTGATCGCGGTGGCGGGCGCTTCCAAGAAGGAGTTGCAGGATCGCGCGGTGTCTCCCATGCTGGAGGCGGCGATGGAACAACGCCGTACCCACTTGGCGCGTGCGGGCGAGAGTGAGCGCATGCCGGTCGCGGACGGGGTGGACCGCTTCGCCGCGGTGGCGGTACCGATCATCGCGGCGGGAGACGTCATCGGCAGTGTGTGTCTGCTGTTGCCCGAGAGTGGTGCTATTCCCGGTGAGGGAGACGTGAAAATGATACAGGTCGCCGCCGCTTTTTTGGGCAAACAAATGGAAGAATGATTGACAAACGCCGCCTTCTTTGGTAGTATGAATGTCAAAGGAGGCGGCGCGTTATGAATATCTGGCATAACATCAACCCGAAACGTATC
Source organism: uncultured Eubacteriales bacterium (assembly GCA_964515215.1). Lineage (GTDB taxonomy): Bacteria > Bacillota > Clostridia > Oscillospirales > Acutalibacteraceae > SIG588. The sequence goes on along the minus strand of CAZESL010000018.1, from coordinate 26,232 downwards.
ACCAAGGACGATTTCGTTGCGGTGGTGGAGATCGAAAAGGGCAGCAAGTGCAAGTACGAACTGGACAAAGAGACGGGCATTTTGATGCTCGACCGTATTTTGTATACGTCCACTCACTATCCCGCAAACTACGGTTTCATTCCCCGTACCTACGCGGACGATTTGGATCCGCTGGACGTGCTGGTCCTGTGTTCCGAGCCGTTGCATCCCATGACCTCGGTGCGGTGTTACCCCATCGGTGTGATCACCATGATCGACAACGGACGGTACGATGAAAAGATCATCGCCATTCCGTTCGGTGACCCGACGTATAACGGCTATAAGGATATTTCGGAAATTCCCGCCCATATTTTTGACGAGATGACCCACTTCTTCCGCGTATATAAAGAGTTGGAAGACAAGGAGACGGCGGTGAACGAGGTGCTCGGCGCCGAAGCGGCACGCAAGGTGATCGCACAGGCCATCGACGGATATATTGAGAATTATTGTAAATAAAAAGCGAACACGGTGAAGGTGTTTCTGTAACACTATCCCGAACAAAAAAGAAGCTGAATGCCAGGCATTCAGCTTCTTTTTTAATATTCCTGTTTCGCTTTCAGCATCCTGCGAATGTGGCGAAACACAGCGTCTTCTCCCTGCTCTTTCAGCATCAAGAGCCAACTCTCAAGCAGGTCGGAAGTAGCGGGATGAATGGCGCGGGTCGGTTTGCCGCGTTCAAAATAGGCCAGCGGATGAGCATCCGTGTAATTCTTTCCTTGATACACCTTACTTGCCGCGACGCGGTCACAGAACATTTCCGCGACGAACAGAAGCGGCATCTTCACGGGAGTCATCACGTGAGTGACGGGGTCGTAATCGGTCCAGTACTCAAAATGGTGGCGGTTACGCCCTTTATGGTGGATCCACGCGGCGGAATAGCCGTGTTCGCGCCGTTCGATCTCGTTGGGACTGCGCTCACCCACGAAGTATCTCGCACCCGGCAAAAACTCGGTGGGGGAGTATTTCGAAAGATCGTGCATCAGCCCCCGCCACAGAATGCCCGCTTTGGCACAGTGGGCGATCACCCGCCGACGGTGGCGAAACACGGTGCGAAAATGCTTGATGGGGTGTGCCATGTTATTCCCCCTTAATATTGTGTCAGGTGCCCTTCGGTGCGCAGGGCGGGATACCCCCACTGGCGCAGGACTTCATACACACCCACCGCCACGGTGTTGGACAGATTGAGCGAGCGGGCGGCGTCGTTGGCGATCATCGGCAGACGTACGCAGGAGTCGGGATGATCGTGCAACAACCATTCGGGAAGTCCTGCCGTTTCCTTGCCGAACACCAGATACGCCCCGTCGGGATAGGTCATATCCGAATGAATGTGGGTGCCCTTGGTGGTAAAGAAGAAGAACGGGCCTTGATTTTTTTCGAGGAAATCGTTCAGGTCTTTGTAATAGGTAATGTCCAGCAGATGCCAGTAGTCCAGACCCGCACGCTTTAATTTGCGGTCGTCAATACGAAACCCGAGCGGTTCCACCAAATGCAACCGCGCGCCCGTTGCCGCGCAAGTGCGGGCAATGTTGCCCGTGTTTTGCGGAATTTCGGGTTCGACCAACACGATGTTTAACGTCGGCTTACACATAGCTTTGGAGCAACTGTGCCTTGCCCGAGACCTTCACCGCCATGCCGGCGGGAATAAACGCCGAAGCACCCTTTTGGAGGGTGAGGGTGACGTTGCCGTCGGTCAGGGTGGCTTCGCCGTCGAGGCACAGGAGAGAGACGAAGGTGTCGCCCATGCCGAAGGAGGCGGTGCCGTCCACGTTCACGAGGTTAGCGGTGAAGAATTCGCAATCCGCGAGCGGGCGCACGGCGGCACCTGCCACGGGAATGAAGTCGCCCGTCTGGCCGTAGGGTCTGGTAGGCGGGGTAGGTACGGTCACGTCCACCGCTTTGTCCACGTGCAGCGGACGGGGTTTGCCGTCCGCACCCAGACGGCCGTAGTCGGACACGCGATAGGTGGTGTTGGAATTCTGCTGTACTTCGGCAATGAGAATGCCTTTGCCGATGGCGTGCAGGGTGCCCGCTTCAATGAAGAAGACGTCGCCCTTCTTCACGGGAACAAAGTTGCACACGTCGGGCAGGGTATCCGCTTCGATCTGTGCACGCAGTTTCTCTTTGGTGAGGGTGGTGTTGAAGCCGTAGATCAGTTCGGCACCCTCGTCGCAATCCACGACGTACCACATTTCGGTCTTACCGAATTCGCCTTCCACGCGCAGGGCATATTCGTTGTCGGGGTGTACCTGCACCGAGAGACGGTCTTTGGCATCGATCAGTTTGATGAGCAGGGGGAAATACGGGAACGCCGCGGCACGCGCGCCGATGGCATCGTCGCCCCACAGCGCGAGCACTTCAGGCAATGTCTTGCCCGCCAGTTCGCCGTTCTGCACCACCGAAGCGCCGTCCTTGTGGCAGGAGAGCACCCACGCCTCTGCCGCGATATCCTTATCGGTGGGATACCCGTATTCGGTCTTCAAACGGGTGCCGCCCCACAGATAGTCGGTCACGTGCGGGGTGAGCAACAAGGGATACATCGTCATAGCAACATCTTCCTTTTTTATGTGATTTTAACATTAACTCCATTGTATCGTAAATTTCACGATTTGGCAAGCCCAAGAACACATATTTTTGTGTGCGGACGGGATACTATTTTTAAAAAGACGAAGGGAGACGAATGAAATGGGACGTGCATTATGCGGGTTTATGAAAGGAATGGTCGTCGGATTGCTGGCGGGCGCGACGCTCGGCGCATTGGCGACGTGCTATATGCATAAGCATCGCCGCGGATTGAAACGCAACGTCGGACACGCGTTGCGTACGGTGGGCGATCTCACCGACAGCGTATTGGGGATGTTTTAACGCTGTTTGCATCATGCAAACGGCAAAAAGGCAGGTTTTGTCGAAAAAAGCATAAAATTTCGCGCCGTGGCGGATACCCGCCACGGCGCGTTTTACAGACTTTCATTCAGTTCGTCCAACGAGTGTACGACCGCTACTCCCGCAGGCGGAGAGAACCAACCGCACGCGTGCATAAACCGCGTTTGCATACCTGCGGCCGACGCCCCCGCCATATCTTTTTCAGGATGGTCGCCCACAAACACGCAGTCGGCAGGTGCAACACCGAGCCGCGCCGCCGCACGGAGAAAGATCTCAGGATCGGGTTTGGCGATCCCCTCTTCGCCTGAGACCACGATCGTATCAAAAACGGGGCGCAGACCGCAAACGTCCAGTTTGCGGTTTTGCAACACTTCATCGCCGTTGGTCACCATTCCCAAAAGGTACCCCTTTTCACGCAGGGCGAGCAACACTTCCGCCGCGTGGGGGAGCAACGTGGTGTGACGCGGGAACTCGCGGCGGGTCTCCGCCACCAGTTCGGCGATCGGCGGCGCGTCTTTCCAGTCCAGTTCACGCACCAGTGCGGTGTTAAAATCGTAGTAATTCCGAAACTCGTTGCCCGAGCCGTTCAACTGCGTCATCCGCGCGGTGTATGCCTCCTGCTCCGCTTCCGACAAATGCGGAAAATGACGGCGGATAAAGCCGTGCGCAAAGGTGCGATACGCCGTGCGGCGATTTTGCAACGTGTCGTCAAAATCGAACAATACCGCGCGGACGCGGCCCGTGGGAGCAAACACGGTGCGTGCCGTCTCGCTGTCTCTTTGAATCTGAAGGCGCAGTGCCTCCATGGAGCCGAAGGTTTTTTCAGCACGCAAAAAGCGCACGGGACGCACCGTGACGGTGCGGTCGTACAAGTCGCCGCTGAAATCCAAAATGCAGGTCTCCGCCAGCGGCACGCGTCCGCCCACCGTCGGCTTGACCCCGAGATTGGTGACGGCGTGATGCAGTTTACCCTCTATCTCCACCACCGAGGCGTACACACCGAACGGCGGCTTTGCGGTTTCAGGGGGGAGATTTTGGTTGATGGTGGGGGTGCCGATGGCACGCCCCAAATGCGCGCCGTTTACCACCGTGGCGGTGACTTCGTAGGGGTGACCGAGCAGGCGATTGACGGTGGGAATGTCCCCTGCCGCCAAGGCCAGACGGATGCGGGTGGAACTGATGGGTGCGCCGTCCGTCGTGACGAGCGGCAGTATCTGCACGTCAAAACCAAAAACCTGCCCCCAACGTTTCAACGCGGCGGCATCGCCTTCGCCGTTTTTGCCGAAGCGAAAATTTTCGCCGCAACAGACGGCGGCGGCGTGCAGTTTGTCAACCAACACGTCGCGCGCAAAGGCTTCGGGCGTAAGGTCGCGCAGAGCGGCAAACGGCGCGGTGATGCGCTCGGCAAACCCCAATTGTTCCAAACGGCGGTCGGTCTCTTCACGCGAAAGAAGCAAGCCGCTGTCGACCAGTTTCGGTAGGGTGTCAAAGGTGAAAACGGTGGGGGTCAGTGCTCCGTCTTCCGCCGCGTTCAGGGCTTGGCGCAGTACGGTGCGATGTCCCAGGTGTACGCCGTCGAAAAAACCGAGCGCCACGGCGCGCGGGGTGGGGTGAAGGTCTTGAACAGACTGTATACGTTCCATGATTCTCCTCCTTATTCGAAAAACAAACGGGCAACCTTCAGTTCGTCGGCCTCCGGTCTGCCGAGCCCCAAAAACGTGCCGTCGGGAGCGTACACGCGGGTGAGCCCCGTGGGGGCATCGCCTTTTAGACGTGTGAGTGCCAATGCGCCGCCGTTGCGGAAACGCACACCTTGTGCTTCGCTGACGGTTAGGGGGGGATATTCTCGCAAAGCGACTTCAGTGGGGATCAGCCGCGCGGCAAGCGTGCCGTCTTCGGCAAGGGCGCGCGCCGCGTCGAGGGTGACGGCCTGTTCTTCCGAAAGCCCGACCGCCATCGTGCGGCGCAGAGCGGTCATCACCGCACCGCACCCGAGTACACGCCCTAAATCGTCACAGATAGTGCGGATATACGTTCCCTTAGAACAGGTGCAATCCAACACGGCGGTGCCTGCCGCCTCGTCGCAGTGAAGCAAGGTGAGTGCGTGCACCGTCACGGGGCGCGCTTCCCGTTCCACCTCAATGCCCTGACGGGCGAGGTCGTAGAGCCGCTTGCCGTCTTTTTTGAGCGCCGATACCATCGGCGGCACTTGCAGGATATCTCCGCGAAAGGCGGCGAGCGCCGCTTCTACGTCGGCTTTTAATGGGAGCGGTTTGTGGGTTTCCGTAACCTGCCCCCATACGTCCAGCGTGTCGCTCACCGCGCCGAAACGCAGGGTGGCAACGTAGCGTTTGGTATGGTCGGGCAGAAAATCCAACGCACGGGTGGCGTTGCCCACCAGAATGGGGAGCACGCCCGTGGCCTGCGGATCGAGCGTGCCTGCGTGTCCCACTTTCTTCGTGCCGAGCAGGCGGCGCACCACCGCACAACACGAAAAAGAGGTCATGTCCGATGGCTTATCCAAGCATAAAATGCCGTTTACACTCATCTTCATGACCTCCTTTATCTTTATTTGTCGATGTTTTCTACACGGTTGACGACGGCCTCCAACACGCGGTCGATCGCTTCGCCGAGCGGACGGTTGACGGCGCACCCCGCCGCACCGCGATGCCCGCCGCCGCCGAGAAAGGCGGCGATATCGGCGGCATTTGCCTTGTCGCCCGTGCGGATGCTGGCTTTAAATCCGCCGTCCGCCTTTTGGCGCAGGGTGATACCCACCCACACTCCTTCGATCTGGCGAGGCAGTGGGGCAAGACCTTCCATATCGTCTTCCGAAGCGCCTGCCTCTTCCACCATACGGTTGGTGATGACCATCACGGCACAACGGCCGCCGAAGTGATATTGCATACCGGCAAGTGCCGATCGCTCAAGGTCCACGCGAGCGCGGGACTTGCGGTCGAACATACTCTCGTTGATCGTGGCCCAGCGTGCACCGCACTCCATCAGTTCTGCCGCAATGCGGTGTGCTTCGGGAGTGGTGTTCGGATACTTGAAACAGCCGGTATCGGTGGCAAGCCCCGTGTAGAGGCACTCCGCCATACGGCGGTCGAGCGGCACGCCGAGGGCGCGTATGACCTTATATACCACCATGGCTGCGGCACCGCAGGTGTCGTCCAGCAAGAGGTTTTCGGCATACTCCACATTGGTGCCGTGGTGGTCGATGCAGAGATCTGCCGCTTTGCCCGTCTCAGCAAGCGAGCCGAGCAGTTTCGTATCCGCCACGTCGACCGCGCAGATGAAACGGGGGGTAAATTGCGGGAAATCCAACCCGTCGGTCAGATAATCGTATTTACGGGGAATGGGATCACTGCACACGGGGCGTACCCGCTTGCCGAGCGCGGTGAGCGCCAGTGCCAGTGCGTAGGCACTGCCGATGGTATCCCCGTCGGGATATTGATGGAGAAGCAGCAGGATATCGTCCGCCCCGCGGAGCAGGGCGGCGGTCTCCTCTACCGAAATGCGGCGGCTCATCAATCCACCTCACCGCGGGCTTCCCGCTCCTTTTTCAGGTCGGCAAGAGTCTTGGCAATGCCGGCACTGTATTCAATGGAATCGTCGGCAATGAAATGCAGTTCGGGCACACAGCGCAGACGCAGGGCCATACCGAGTTCACGGCGCATATACCCCGCCGCGGAGGTAAGCCCCTTCACGGCACTTTTGGCACTGTCGATGCCGTCCATCGAACTGACGTACACCTGCGCGTGGCTCATATCACCCGACACTTCCACCCGCACGATGCTGATAAGCCCCGTCACACGCGGGTCTTTGACCGTGCGGAGAATGGCGGTCAGTTCCCGCCGAATATCTTCACTTTGCCGACCGGAACGATAACTTGGCATAGATTCATTGTCCTTTCTCAGTCGCGATATTCTTCAATGATATAGGTTTCAAACACGTCGCCTACGTGAATATCGTTGAACTTTTCAAGTCCGATACCGCATTCGTAGCCTTCCGCTACTTCGCGCTGGTCGTCCTTGAAACGCTTCAAAGAGATCATCTTATCGTCCGCAATGATGATACCTTCACGCACGACGCGCAGAAGGTCGTTGCGGTACACCTTGCCGTCGGTGATGTAGCAACCTGCCACCGTGCCGACACCCGAGATCTTGTAGACTTCACGCACTTCGGCGCGGCCATGCAACACTTCGCGGGTCTTCGGCGCGAGCATACCCTTCATAGCGGCTTCGATCTCCTCGATGCAATCGTAGATGATACGGTACATACGCATATCCACCGAAGCGGCTTCCGCCGCGGCGATCGCCAGCGGTTCGGGACGCACGTTGAAACCGACGATGATGGCGTTGGAGGCGTTCGCGAGCATAACGTCGCTTTCGCTGACTGCGCCGACCGCGCCGTGGATGACGCGCACGCGCACTTCCTCGTTGGAGAGCTTTTCGAGCGACTGGCGCACCGCTTCCACCGAACCTTGCACGTCTGCTTTCACGATGACGTTCAGTTCCTTCATCTCGCCCTGTTGCATCTGGTCGAACAGGTTGTCGAGCGTGACCTTCTGGTACTGCTTAAACTGTTCTTCCTTGGCGGCGTCACGGCGCTGTTCCACCAGTTCGCGTGCCAGACGTTCGTCGGTCACGGCGTTGAACACGTCACCTGCGGTGGGCACCGAGTCGAGACCCATGATCTCCACAGGAACGGACGGGCCTGCTTCGCGGATCTTTTCGCCGCGTTCGTTGCTCATACTGCGCACGCGGCCCACGGCGGTACCCGCCACGATAATGTCGCCGCTGCGCAGGGTGCCGTTTTGCACCAGCACGGTCGCGATGGGACCGCGGCCTTTATCCAGACGCGCTTCAATGACCACACCCTTCGCGGCACGGTCGGGGTTCGCGCGCAGTTCTTTCATTTCCGCCACCAACTGCACCGATTCAAGCAGACGGTCGATACCCATACCGGTCAGAGCGGACACGGGCACGCAAATGACGTCGCCGCCCCACTCTTCGGGCACCAGTTCGTGCTCGGTCAACTGCTGCAACACGCGGTCGGGGTTGGCGGTGGGTTTATCCATCTTGTTCACCGCAACGACGATGTCGATACCCGCCGCTTTCGCGTGGTTGATCGCTTCAATGGTCTGCGGCATGATACCGTCGTCCGCCGCGACCACCAGAATGGCGATATCCGTCGCCTGCGCGCCGCGGGCACGCATCGAGGTAAATGCGGCGTGACCGGGGGTGTCGAGGAAGGTCAGCATGGTGCCGTCGCCGATATCCACGCGGTAGGCACCGATGTGCTGGGTGATACCGCCCGCTTCGCCGGCGGTGACGTTGGTCTTACGGATCGCGTCCAAAATGGAGGTCTTACCGTGGTCGACGTGACCCATGACCACCACGATGGGATCGCGCGGTTGCAGATCCTGCGCGGTATCTTCGCTGTCGTCGATAATGCGCTCTTCAATGGTGACCACCACTTCACGCTCGACCTTCGCGCCGAGTTCTTCCGCTACCAAGAAGGCGGTGTCGAAATCGATCTCCTCATTGACCGACGCCATCACGCCCATCAACATGAGCTTCTTGATGACTTCGCCCGAGGTGACCTTCAAGCGGGAGGCGAATTCGCCCACCGTGATGGTCTCGCCGACCTGCGCGACGACGGGTTTCTTCTGGCGTTCCAACTGAATGCGGCGCATACGCTCCGCTTCGGTCTCGCGGCGGCGTTGCGGCTTCTTGTATTGCTGAGATTTTTGGTTGATCTTTTGCTTTTGTGCCACGCCCTCGCCGCGCACGCGGTTGGAAGACTGCGCCATCACGTCGTACTTCTCGTCGTACTTGTTGGCAGACACCTGTTGCGGCGCACGGGTATCCACCGTGCGGCGTTCGATCTCGCGAGGAGCGGGTGCCGCGTTTTCGGACTTGTCTTTCTTTTTCTTCGGCTGTTGCGGCGGAATGACCACGGGGGGCTGTGCCGCCTTCTTCTCCGCCGCTTTCTTTTCTTCGGCGGCGCGCTGTTCGGCGGCACGGCGCTCGATCTCTTTCTTTTCAGCCGCTTTTT
>CAZESL010000018.1:0-17150 GCA_964515215.1 uncultured Eubacteriales bacterium | reverse complement strand
TCGCTTCGGCTTTGGCCTTTTCGGCATCCGCCAGGGCTTTCGCTTCGGCTTTGGCCTTTTCGGCATCCGCCAGGGCTTTCGCTTCGGCTTTGGCTTTTTCGGCATCTGCCTTCGCCTTTTCGACCGCGGCAGCCTCTTCCGCCAAACGGCGCAACTCGGCCGCGGCTTCCTCCTGCTGACGGCGGAGTGCGTCGGCTTCTTCCTCTTTCGCCTTCTTTGCGGCGGCAGCCGATTGCTCACGGCGCTTCTCCGCCGCGGCAAAGTACGCGTCCAAACTCTTTACGGCGTTCTTCTGTGTATAGTACTCAAAAATGATGTTCAATTCCTCTTCGGTCAGAGTGGTCACACTCTTTTTCGGGGTGTCCACATACTCCGCCAACAGAGCAATGATATCCTTGCTGGCGACCCCCAGATCTTTGGCAACGTCACCGACACGATATTTAACGGTCATACGGCATCCTCCTTATTGCGACAGTCAGCGGCCTTCATGATGGCGGCCGCAAAGCCTTTATCTTCGGTAGCAACGACACCCACGGGCTTACCGTATCCCGCGGCGTGTCCGATCTCCTCTTTGGTCAACCCGACGGAGAGAAGCGGCACGGCATCGCCTGCCGTGAAACGCAGTTCCTTTTCGGTCTTGGGTGACAGGTCGGCGGCAAGCAACACGAGTTGTGCACGCTTCGCCTTGATGATATCGACCGTGGCATCGAAGCCGGCAACCAGCCGACCTGCCCGCCGCGCCATACCCAACAGCCCGTTCAAACGGTCATTCATTTGCCGCCAACTCCTCCTCCATACGGTCGTAAAGCGTATCGGGAATGGCACAGGCAAACGCCTTTTCCAGTCGGTGGGCTTTCCGTGCGGCGGCAAGACACGCACGGGCGGGGCAGACGTACGCCCCGCGTCCCGCACGGCGACCGGTGAGGTCGAGTGCGATCTCCCCTTCGGGACTTTTTACCACGCGCACCAGTTCTTTTTTAGGCTTCATCTCGCCGCAACCGGTGCATTTACGCAACGGCACTCGCCGCGGCGCTGTTTGCTTTTGTGCCATACCTTTTCACCTTACTCCCCGAAGAATCCGCTTTCAGGGCGGATGTCGATCTTCCAACCCGTGAGGCGCGCGGCCAGGCGGGCGTTTTGTCCTTTGTTGCCGATCGCAAGCGACAACTGCGATTCGGGTACGGTCACGCGGCAAGCCTTCGCACCGTCGGGATCCAGTTCCACCGCCACGACCTTCGCGGGCAGCAGGGCCGCCGCAATGAATTTTTCCATATCGTCACTGTATTCCACGATATCGATCTTTTCGCCGCCGAGTTCTTCCACGATCTTCGTGACGCGCGTGCCGCGCGGGCCGATGCAGGAGCCGACGGCATCCACGTTTTCTTCGTGAGCAAGCACCGCCATTTTGGTGCGGGAACCCGCTTCACGGGCAATGGCTTTCACTTCGATGGTGCCGTTAAAGATCTCGGGCACTTCGTTTTCGAACAGTCGCTTGACCAGACCGGCGTGAGTACGCGAAATGTAGATGCGCGGGCCTTTTTCGGTCTCCTTCACGTCCACCACGAACACCTTGATGTGCATACCCTCGCGGATCTCCTCGTCACCGATCATCTCGGCTTTCGGCAGAAGCGCTTCGGATTTGCCGATCTCCACGCTGGCGGAACCGGTCGCGGGATCCACACGGGTGACCAGTGCGGTGACCAATTCCTGATTGCGGCGCTGGAACTCTTCGAGCTGCTGACCCTTTTCCGCTTCGCGGATGCCCTGACGGATCACGTGCTTTGCGGATTGAGCGGCGATACGGCCGAACTGCTTGGTTTCGAGCGCGATCTCTACCACGTCGCCGACTTTCGCGTTCTTCTTGTATTTTACCGCTTGCTCGGGCAACAGTTCCAGATCGGGATCGGTCACCTCTTCCACCACCGTCTTCTGCACGGTCACGCGGAATTCGTCGGTCGCGGGATCCATCACCACGAGCACGTTCTCTTTCGCACCGTAGTCGCGGCGCACGGCCAGCACGATCGCAGTACGGATCTTCTCGATCAGATATTCGGCGGGTATGCCTTTTTCTTTTTCCAACATACGTACCGCTTCAAAGAATTCGGCATTTTGAGTGTTTTGTTTCTTGGTAGCCATTTTTTGACAGTCATCCTTTCTCATTCGGTATCTTCTTCGATGCCGTAGGCATCTTCATCATCCAGCACGTTCACGCGGGCGACGTCCTTTTTGGGGAAGGTGAGTTCATCGCCCTCCTCCGTCTCAATGCGTATCGCGCCGTCCTCGCCGAGCGGCATCAGTATACCCGCAAATTCGCGCTCGCCGTCCACCGCGTGGTACAACCGCACCACCACCGCCCAGCCTTCGCAGTAAGTGAAGTGTTCGGGACGGGTGAGTTCGCGTTCCACACCGGGGGTGCTCACCTCAAGCGAATAGGACTGAGGGATGGGATCGGCTTCATCCAGCAGCGGGTTCAATCGCCGCGAGAGCGCTACGCAATCGTTCAAGTCGGCGCCGCCGTCCTTGTCGATCCAATAGCGCAGATACCACGAAGCCCCTTCTTTCACAAAGCGGACGTCCCACAGTGTGAGCCCCAACTCATCCGCCACGGGTTGTGCCAGGCGACGGCACACCGCCGCCACACCGCTCGTCTTTTCTGCCATACGCATCCTCCTTCGACAGGTCAAGTAACACAAAAGAGCGGGTCGCCCCACTCTTTCATCATCCTGTATCTGTACACAGTATACCACCGCTCTTCAAAAAATGCAACCCCTTACGGAAATTTTCGGCATATTGCATATTATTTTATTATCTTCCATTAAAAGTCGTTGACAAAGTAGGGGGATTTCTTGTATCATATGCATATAGAGCAGGACACAAGGAGGGCATTTCTATGCGTTTGAAGTTTCTTCGTGCGGTAGCACTGACGGCGGTGATCACGTTGCTGTTCGGTGCGTGCCGCCTCCAGGAAAGCGGCATCACCGCCGCCGCCGACACGACCTACCGTAACATCGGGCGGTTGTCCACCCCGCCCACGACGGACGGTGTGATCACCGAGGAGGAGTGGGGCATCGTCGATATGCCGCTTGTGAATTATCAGACCTTCACCATCCCCGGCGAGGCAGAAAAGGTCGCGCTGGACGGCGAAGTGTATTTCGGCTACGACGATACGCATTTTTACCTCGGCATCGTCGCACGGTACGACGAGCATCAGAACGACCGCGACGGCTTTGACCTGTGGCGCGGCGATGCGTTACAGATGCAGATCGCGACCGACGGCGGCAAACGCTACGCCTTCTGCTTTGCGGCGGGGGACGACGGCGTGGCACGCGGGTACTGCTCGGGCAAAGAAACGTACGTCGCCGACGGTACGGGCGGGGAGTTTTTCGTGCGCCGTGACGAGGAAACGAAGAGTACGGTGTACGAGATCGCACTGCCGCTGTCCCGTTTCGGCGGTAAGACGTGGGGTGAGGGTGAGGCGTTTCGCTTCTCTTACGCCGTGCATATGCACAACGGGTACTACTACGAGTGGTGCGGCGGCATCGTGCGGGAAAAGGACATTGAAAAGGCAGGTTTACTGATTCTTGACGGTGACAAAGCCATGGAGGCCGTGACCACGGAAACACTTGTGAACGGTGACGTGGACGTAAGCGAAAAGGTGGATTCCACCGATGCCCGTATGGTGTTGCAGTACGCGGTGAAAAAGATCGACGGTGCGACATTGGATCTGCGTACGGCGGACGTGGACGGTAACGGTACGGTGGATTCGACCGACGCGCGTTTGATTCTGCAATACGCGGTGAAAAAGATCACGACTCTCCCTGCAGGGGATACGCAGACGGTCGTCACGGGTGAGGCACGGACCGATACCCGTCAAACTTCCTCTAACACCTTTGCACCGACCGACGAGCGGGCGGGTACGCCGATCTATTCACTTGCAGACGTGATACAAAAGGAAGCGGCGGCGGGCGCGGCGGAATTCGGCTATTTCGCGTTTCTGACGCGGGATAACGAGCAATTGCCTTTCTCGGTCCTCTGCCACGACGGCGGCGACGTCATCAGTGCGATGGTGCCCGCGGGTATCGATCTTTCGGCGATGATCCCCTCGTTCTACTACTACGGTGACGATGTGTTACTTGACGGGCGACGCATTACGTCGGATGTGTCGGTGCTGGATCTCACGGCACCGCTCACGCTGACACTGACCCCGTGGGAAGGGGAGAGCCGCACGGTGACGTTGCTGGTGGAAACACTGGATACGGGTCTGCCTTCGGTAGCAATGAACATTGAAAATTTTGAGGAAGTCGTAGAAAAAGAGACGTACCTGAACTCTACCTTCTACATCGGCGGCGGGGAGATGGAGACACCGATGTTCCTCTCCTCCCGCACAAAAGGACGCGGTAATTCCACGTGGGGACACCCCAAAAAGAGTTATACCGTGAAACTGAACACCAAAGCCGAATTCCTCGGTATGTCCGAATCCAAGGATTGGGCGTTGGTTGCGAACTACGAAGACAAATCGTTGTTGCGCAATCTGGCTGCCCAGTATCTGGCGGAGGGAACCGAGCAGGCATGGGTGCCCAAACGCCGTCCGGTCGACCTGTGGTACAACGGGCGGTACTGGGGCACGTACGATCTGGCGGAGAAGATCGAGATCGAAGGCGACCGCGTGGATATTACCGAGTACGAACCGGGCATGACAATGGGGCAGAGCGGCTATCTGCTGGAGTTTGACGGTCACGTAGCGGAAGTGAGTGACGAGCGGCGAGCGGGATGGATCCGTCCGCTCGGTGACGGGTACGACGTGTTCTACGATCCCGTCTCCGATGAGTTGTTTATGCAGGTGCCGTACAGCCATAAGTGGCTGACCTTGAAAGATCCCGACTACGGCGATCTGCAAGATCACACCCTGCACATTCTCTACATTTACCAGCAGGTGAAGAAGGCGGTGGAAGCACTGCAGAGCGGGGACTACGAACAAATCGAAGCGATGTTCGATGTGCGTTCGTTCTGTCAGTGGTACTTGGTGGAAGAGTTTATGAACAACACCGACAGTGCGTTCCACTCCTCGTGCTATATGACGCTGGATGCGGGCGGCAAATTCACGATGGGCCCCATTTGGGACTTCGACCGCTCGTCCGAAAATTGCTACTACTGGAACGGGGAGGAACGGATCGACGCGCTGTACACCACCTCTTCCGCGTGGTTTTATATGTTGTTCGACGTAAAAGAGTGCCGCGAGATATTGCAAGCGGAATATCGCAATTACTTCCGCGAGCGGGTGGAAAGTCTGCCCGCCTACATCGAGTCGATGGCAGACAGTATTTACGCATCGCAACGCTACAACTTTATGAAATGGCCGATCCTCACCACCGTGATCGGCGGTCCGCGTCCCGACGAAGAGTGGAACGCGGTGGCGCTTTCGCAAAAGGACGCTCAGATTTTTGAAGCGGAAGTGGCGCGGTTGAACGCCTACATTTACCGTACCGCTGAGAAAATGGCGAGTTTTATAAGAACGCTGGCGTAAGTAAAGGAGCGCGAAAGTATGTGTCGAATACGGATCGTTGCAGTCGCATGGATCGCAGTGTTGCTGTTTTCCTGCTTCGGCGGGGTCTCCTTTGCCGTGGCAGAATCGGAGGCACTGCCCGCACCCTACGCCTTTTTTGAGGTCGATCAGACGGACGGCGCCGTTACCGTGTGTGCCGACGGCTATCTGCGTGACCAAAACAACACGGTGCTGACCCGTGAGCATATGAGTGAGATCCCGAACGGCGGCGGTTGGGGGTATTGTTTGCGAGGGGAGAGCGAAGGCTTTCACCTGGGCGGTACGTTTTTGACCAAAGTGCCCGAAGGGCAGGATGCCGTTGTGGCGATCGAATACTATATCGACGGCGAACCGAACGGCGATATGTTCCGTATGGGCGGCGGCAGTGTGATCAACGCGCAGAATTTCAACGCGGAAAAGGACGGGATGGTCGGTCGCCGAAACGGGTTGGTGTTTTACACCATGACGGCGGACAAGATCTACGGCAAAGTGTCGAGCGCCAATCAGGATACCCACGTGCGCGTGTTCGGCTGTGAGAACGGTGCGGGCGTGGTGTACATCAAATCCATGCGCCTGATCGACCCTGCCTACACGCAGGCAGACGATCCCGGATACGAATACTACGACCTCGAAAAGAAAACGGCGCTGTGCCCGTATTATCCCGATATTTTGAGCGTCGACCGTTACGGTATGTCCACGGCGTGGGAAGGGCAGGAATACCGTTACTTTACCGTGACCCGCAACATGGCGCCGAGCGAAACGGAAAACCGTGCGGTGTTCCTTCGCCTCTACACGGCGGAAGGATATGAAAATACGGCGGTATCGCTCAATCAATATCAGGCGTACGGTGAGGGTGAGACGACCTTCAACGGGTTTGTCGGGTTGCCGAATTTCTCCTTCTTCGTGCGGGACGGTGTCGGCTCGGTGTATATTCCTGCCGCGTGCTTCCGCAATTCGCTGAATACGCTCGGTTCCTTCCGCTTTTGGTATACCGAAGAGGTGAAGATCGCGCGGGTGGAGGTGTACGACGTGTACACCTATTGCACTTCGCCCGAAGCCGACCCCGCCGTGGTGGCGGAAATGCACCGCGGCGCCCTTCGTGAAGGCGTGAACGTGACTGCGGAAGGGGCGGGTACGGCAACGGCGGAAACCCCCGCGGTGACCGCCGCCTGGCGTTGTGCGTTCTGCGGTACGGTGATCGGGCAAACGAGCGACACCCTCACCCCGACCGAAGCAGTGTACCGTTTGCCGCAAAACCCCACGACGGACGGCGTGATCACCGAGGCGGAATGGGGCTTGCAGGACGGCCCTTTGAATGACTATTACACCCATACCGTGCCGAACGGGGCTGTGCGTGAGCCTTTGGACGGCGTGCGGTATGCGGGTTGGACGGAGGACGCGTTTTGCTTTGCCGCCGCCGCAAAAGGCCGTGCTAAAACGCTGCAATTGGTGCTGAACGGGCACGTGTTCCGTTTGACGTGGGATAACGGCACGGTCACGGCAACGGCGGACGGTGCGCCGTGGACGGGTGGCTATGCTGTTCGCCGCACGGGGGATACCACCGTGTACGAAGCGGTGATCCCGAAAGCGTTGTTCGGCGCCGCGTTGCGGGAAAACGCGTTGTTCACGTTTTCTTATGCGGTGGAAATGGACAACGGCTACGGCTACGAATGGTACGGCGGCCTGTCCCGCGATACGGCGGCGGTCACCGTGCCGGGCGGCGATAAGACGATGTCTGCCGTGCTCACCGAAACGCTGACCGCGGGTGATGTGGACAGTAACGGCAAGGTGGACTCCACCGATGCGCGTATGACGTTGCAGTATGCGGTGAAAAAGATCGGTGCAGAGGATCTGGATCTGCGTGTGGCAGACGCGGACGGCGATGGCAAGATCACTTCTACCGATGCCCGCCTGATCCTGCAATACGCGGTGAAGAAGATCACACTGTTCCCCGTCGGATCGACCGTGACGGTGCCGACGGGCGAAGTGATCGCGGTGGATACCCGTGCGACCTCGTCGAATACGTTTTCTCCGAACAGCGAAAAAGCAGGCGTGCCGTTCCTCTCGCTCAGCGAAGTGGAACGCAAGCCGGCGGCAGCCGGTGCGGCAGAAGTGGCCTTTTTCGCGTTCACGAAAGACAACAACGAAGGATTGCCGTTCTCGTTTGCTTGCCACGACGGCGGGGACACGCTCACGGCCATGGTGCCCGCGGGGGTAGATCTTTCGGCGATGATCCCCACCTTCTATTACTACGGCAAAGATATTTTGGCGGACGGCGTGCGGCTGACCTCGGATCTGTCGGTGCTGGATCTGACGCAGGACGTCACCCTTTCCCTGGTTCCGCGGCAAGGGGCGGTACGTACCGTGACCTTGCGGGTGGAAACGCTGGATACGGGTCTGCCGTCGGTGGCACTCGCCACGGCGGACGGGCAGGCGATCACCTCGAAAGAAACCTACGTGACCTCCACCTTCTATCTCGGCGGCGGAAATGCGGGGGAGACGATGCTGGTCACCTCCCGCGCCAAAGGACGCGGCAACTCCACGTGGGGACACCCCAAAAAGAGTTACACGGTGAAATTGGATCAAAAAGCAACGCTGCTCGGGATGAGCCGTTCGAAGGATTGGGTGCTTTCCGCAAATTACGAAGACCGCTCGCTTTTGCGCAATACGGCGGCAACGTATTTGGCCAAGGGGACGGGGCAGGCGTGGACACCCGACCGACAGCCCGTTGATCTGTGGTTTAACGGCGAATATTGGGGCACGTACGATCTCGCGGAAAAGATCGAGATCGAAGGTGACCGCGTGGACATCACGGAATACGAAGCGGGTATGGCCGCGGGAGAATACGGCTTTATGCTGGAATTCGACGGTCACGTGGCAGGCGGTTTGGACGATTGCATCCGCCCGTTTGGGGAAGAGTATCCCATCTACTACAATCCTATTACCGACGAGTTGTTTATGCACACTCCCGTGGTGGCCAAATGGCTGACCATCAAAGAGCCGTCGTATGAAGATTTAGAACAAGATCCTGCACAGATACTCTACATTTACGATTACGTCTGCGCGGCACTGGAAGCGCTGGATTCGGGGGATTACACGCAGGTCGAACAGTATTTTGACGTGCAGTCTTTTTGTGAGTGGTACCTGGTGGAAGCGCTGATGAATAACACCGACAGCGATTTTTATTCCAGCTGTTATCTCACGCGGGATGCGGGTGGCCGCCTCACCATGGGGCCGATCTGGGATTTCGATCGTTCCTCGGCCAACTGCCATTATTGGAACAGTGAAGAGGATATCACCTATCTGTTTTATCACGGCGCTACGTGGTTTCCGTTGCTGTTTGCCTATCCGCAGGCGCAGGAGGTACTGCTGGCGGAATATGAGACGTTCGCGCCCCGTATCGATGGCTTACGCGACTGTTTGCGGCAGGCGGCAGATGCGATCTACGCTTCACAGCAATACAATTTCGAGCGGTGGCCGCTGTGGGGATGGGTGCCCAACGGACCGGGGGCGAACGAGGAATGGAACGCGCAGGCAATGGAACAACTGCACGCCGAATGCTACGAGGCGGAACTCGCGCGACTGAACGCCTTTTTCCTGCGCCACGCCAAGCGTATGGAGACCTTTATGCAAAAACTGAAAATTACGGGAATGTAATAAAAACGGCTGTGAGTTTGCTCACAGCCGTTTTTATTATCCTAAGCACAGACGGTCGCCGGGGAAGATGAGATTCGGGGTGCGAATGTTGTTCAGCCGTATGAGTTCCTCCACCGTGGTGCCGTTTGCGGCGGCGATGGAGAAAAGCGTGTCACCCGCCTGCACGACATAGGCATTTTCACACGGCGGGTCGATCGGCGGACGCGGGGGACGGGGCGGCCGCACGGGCGGCATCGGCGGACGGGGATCGCAAGGCAAACGCAACCGCTGTCCGATCCGTAATGCATCGGGATCGGCAAGCCCGTTCAACCGCACGATGACCACGGGGTCCACTCCGCATCGGCGCGCAAGTTTCCACACGGTGTCCCCGCTTTTTACGGTGTACCATATCATAGCAAAACGCCTCCTTCTTTACCAATCTATGCCACGCAAAAAATGTTGTGACTACTTGAAAAAGGCAAAGAGAAGTGATATATTAGTATCGTAGGTTTGATCTGCACATAGAATGATTACAAAACCGAAAGGGAGTTGTCGGAATATGAGCAAATTTATCGAGATCGCCCCGCAGGAGATCGAGGGCAATCCGTTCCGCATGATCGGGCGGGAATGGATGCTGATCACCGCAGGCCAGCCGACCGAATTCAACACGATGACCGCCAGTTGGGGCGGTGTGGGTATTATGTGGAACGCCCCCGTTGCGGCGGCGGTGGTGCGTCCGTCCCGCCATACATACGGCTTTATGGAGCGGGAAAAATATTATACCCTCTCCTTTTTGGGGACGCAGTTCCGTCACGCGATGCAGATCTGCGGCAGCCGATCGGGACGGGATACCGATAAAGTGGCGGAGGCGGGGCTTACCCCGCGGTTCGATGCACCTGCACCGTATTTTGACGAAGCGCAGTTGGTACTCGTCTGCCGCAAACTCTACACGTCGGATCTTGATCCCGAAAACTTTTTGGACGGCACCATTGAGACGCACTACAACGGCGGGGATTATCACCGCATGTATCTCGGTGAGATCGTGAAGGTATTAAAAAAAGCAGAGTAAGGAATGAAACACGGTATGAAACGGTTTTGGGCGATCACGGCGACGGCTGTATTGCTTTGGACGTTGCTTGTCACGCCGCTTGCGGCAGGGGCATCCTACGTCCTGCCCGAAGAGGTGACGGTGAACGCCGAATCGGCACTTTTGATGTATATCGGCAGTGACTCCACACAGGATGCGGTGCTGTTCGAGCGGGAAGCGGACGTGCGCCGTTCTCCCTCCGCCACCGTGCGGGTGATGGTGGGGTTGTACGCCATTCGTGAGATACGCGCCCGCAACTTGGATATCGACACCGCAACGGGGGTGTACGACCGTTCGTGTTATCTGCAGATCACCGGCACGGGTCTCGGTGTGATGGGGATGCAGATCGGGGATACGTGGACGTTGCGCGACCTTTTGACCGCTTCGATGGCGGAAACGGCGGCGGATGCGTGTGTTACGCTGTGCACCGCCGTTTCGGGCAGTGTGACCGCGTTTTTGGACGGTATGAACCACCTTGCGCGGGAACTCGGGTGTAACGACACCGCCTTTGCCAACGTCACGGGGTTGGATGCACTCGGGCAATATACTACCGCGCGGGATCTTGCAAAGATCATGCGGGCGGCGATGGAATATCCCGAATTGGTTGCGATGATGGGTGTGCGTAACTATGAAGTCAATCCCATCGTGGGTGCGAAACAACAGCGCGCCACGGTGAATTCGATGCTCCGTCCCATTACCGACAGTTACTATTCCAAACTGGAATTCGGACGCACGGGCTATGCGGACGAAGCGGGGCGGTGTATGGTCTCGGTGGCGAAGGACGGCGGTTACCGCTATATGGCGGTGGTACTCGGCAGTGCCGCCGCCGACGGTACCGACCGCGCGATCGCCCATTTTGAGGATACCCAAAATCTCTACGAGTGGGCGTTTAACAATTTTTCATATAAGATACTGCTGTCCGAAGGACAGCCCGTGTCGCAACTGCCCGTGGACCTCGCGTGGTCGCAGGATACGGTGGTGCTGGTGACGGGCGGCTCGTTCGGCACGGTGGTGCCCAATGAATTGGACGTAGCCACCGTGATACTGAAGCCCGTGTTGAACAGCGAAGAAGCGGTGGATGCGCCGATTCAAAAAGGTACCGATTACGGGCGGGTGGAGCTGTATATTCACCTCGACCAAAAAATAGGCGAAGTGCCGATGATCGCGGGTGCGTCGCTCGAACGCAGTAATGTGCTGTTGATATGGCGTGGTGTCCGTCGGGTGTTCACCTCGGCATGGCTGTATGTCGGTATCGGCCTGTTCCTTTTGCTGGTGGGCGGATACGTGGCACTCAGTGTGGTGCACAACCGCCGTCGCCGCAGGAGAAAGAGAGGACGTAAGTAATGCCGCAATTGACCGATATCGCCTACTTGCGCGATCTGTTGTCGCGCCACGGCTTTTCTTTTTCCAAAAAACTCGGGCAGAATTTTTTGGTAAACCCGTCCGTCTGTCCGCGCATGGCGGCGGCGTGCGGTGCCGACCGCGAGGGCGGGGCGCTGGAGATCGGCCCCGGTGTCGGGGTACTCACCAAAGAACTTGCCGCGGTGGCGGGACAGGTGGTCGCCATTGAACTGGACGACCGTCTGTTGCCCGTGCTTCGCGAAACGCTCGGCGAGTGCGACAACGTGACCGTGGTACACGGCGACGCCTTAAAACTGGATCTGCACGCCCTTATTCGCGAGAAGTTCGGCGACCGCCGTGTGTCGGTGTGTGCCAATCTGCCGTATTACATCACGTCGCCGCTGATCATGGCGTTGCTCGAAAGCCGTCTGCCGATCGATTCGCTCACCGTGATGGTGCAACGCGAGGCCGCCGACCGTTTGTGCGCCGCCGTGGGTACCCGTGCCGCAGGGGCGGTGACCCTCGCGGTGGCGTACTACGCCGAAGCGGAGAAACTGTTCGACGTCTCCCGCGGGAGTTTTATGCCCGCCCCGAACGTGGACAGTGCGGTGATCCGTTTAACGGTGCGGAAGACCCCGCCCGTTGCGGTGAAGGATGAAAAAATGATGTTCCGCCTTATCCGCGCGGGATTCGGACAGCGCCGCAAGACGGTGTCGAATTCGTTCTCGTCCGCGGTGTCCGACCGCGAGCGCCTGCGTGCGGCACTTGCTGCGGCGGGGGTGTCGCCCACCGCCCGTGCAGAGGAGTTGTCGCTTGCGCAATTTGCGGCGATAGCCGATGCGGTGACACCGTAGGGAATTTTCAAGAATTGCAGATTGAGGATGAGGTGCAGTGAACGAGCGGCCGCAAAGGAAGACCGTGCGTCTTTCGTGCTTTGATTATAATGCGCCATGCATTGTTTTTGTGACGATATGTACCGAAAACCGCCGCTCAATTTTGTCGCGCGTTGTAGGGACCGGCGTCCTCGACGGTCCGCACGTAGAATTGACAAAATACGGTGAGATTGCAGATAAATATATACGGCAAATGAGCGATTTTTACACCCATCTTACGGTGGAGAACTACGTTATCATGCCCAACCACATTCATCTTCTTTTGCGAATTGAAAACGGTGTGTCGGAAAACGGACCGTCGAGGACGTCGGAAAACGGACCGTCGAGGACGCCGGAAAACGGACCGTCGAGGACGCCGGTCCCTACGGTGCAAAATTCAGCGTTGGCACGGTTTGTCTCGACATTCAAACGTTTTTGTAACAAAGAATACGGTGTGAATATTTGGCAACGGCGTTCGTATGATCACATCATTCGCAACCAACAAGACTATGACGAGCATTGGCGATATATTGATGGGAATCCTGCGCGATGGTTGGAAGAAGACCTATACACCCCGTAACAAACAACACCGCCGATGAAAGACTGTCGGCGGTGTTGTGTTTTCGTTTATCGGTCGGTGTGTTGCGCGTACAAATATTCCTCTACCGCGCGGCTGCGGAAAAACAGCACGCAGGTGGCGGCATAATACAAAAGCATCAGCGCTATGAGCGCCGCCAAAAGATAGACGATCCCGCCCGCGGTGGCGGCTTCACCGAGCAGTCCCGAGAGGAGCAAAACCGACGAGAACGCTCTCAGACCGCACGAAACGACGTAGAACCAGCGCGCCCACGGCTTACCTTTCCACAAACAGACGAGTACGACGATGGATAGGATGAGTGACAAGGGGTTGCCGTCCCCAAACAAGGAGAGGGCTGTGAAGATCGCTTCGATGACGATCACCGTGCGCACGATACGCTTCCCACGTTCGTAAAGTTTTTCTTGCTCTTCACAGAAAGCGGCGAGTGCGATCGCTCTTTCTTCGGGTGTTTCTTCTTCGGCAAAGCTGAAATTCGGATCGGGCGGCGAGCACGGTGCGGTGGGATGGGGAACGGTGGCGGACGGTTCCTGCCTCATAAACTCCCCCCACGACACACCGTACAGTTGCAGCAAGGCGATCAAGTTATCGGTATCGGGAGAAGAATCGGCTTGTTCCCACTTGCTTACCGCCTGCCGCGATACACCAAGGTGGTGTGCCACGTCGCGCTGTGAAAGACCGCGTGCCCGTCGCAGTGTGATCAAGCGGTCGGCCATCTCAATGGTCATAGATATACCATTCCTTTGTGAGAGTATACTACCATACCGCGAAGGGATTTGCAAGCAAAGAGGGGGCAACTATGCGTTGCCCCCTACGTTATTCGTCCGTTGTCGGCAATTCCAAGATGCCGTCCGCTTCGGCGGGGGCGAGTTCTTCCACCCCGCGCAGATTCTTTTGAATGATGCGGTTACGGTTGCGGGCGTCTTCGAGCGTGTTGCCCGCTTCTTCAATTTTGCGTTGGATCTTATCCAGTGCCACGCCGAATTTTTCATACTGCGCCTTGGCGGCACCCAGCACCTTCCACACCTCGGCGGCGCGGCGGTCGAGCGCGATGGTGCGAAAGCCCATACGCAGTGTGTTCAAAAACGCGGTGATGGTGGTGGGGCCGCACACCATCACGCGGTATTTCTGTTGTAATTCCTCCGCAAGACCCGGGCGGCGCAGTACCTCGGCGTACAGCCCTTCGGTGGGCAAAAACAGAATGGCAAAATCGGTGGTGGCGGGCACGTTGATGTACAGACGCGAAATGTCCGCCGCTTCACGCTTAATGATCTGTTCCAATGCCTTCGCCGCTTCTTCCACCGCCGTGCGGTCGGCGCGGTCGGCGGCCTCGGACAGCCGCAGATAATCCTCCTGCGGGAACTTCGAGTCGATGGGCAACCACACGAATTTGCCCTCTTCATCGCGGGAGGGGATCTTCACCGCAAACTCCACCCGCTCGTTGTTGTTACGCACCGATACGTTACGCTCAAACTGGTCGGGTGTTAAGGTCTGCTCCAACAGATTGCCGAGTTGCACTTCGGCCCACGTGCCGCGCACCTTGACGTTGGAAAGGGCGCGTTGCAGGTCGCTCACGCCGCCTGCGAGTTCCTTCATCTCGCCCAGCGAACGGTAGACGTTTTGCAGTTGTTCACCCACCGCCTGAAAACTGGTGTCCAACCGCTTTTGCAGGGTGGAAGTGAGTTTTTCATCCACCGTGGCCCGCATTTGTTCCAGCTTTTGCTCGTTGCTCTCTTGCAGGCGCGCCACCGCCTCGGACAGCGTGCGGTTCAAACGGTCGGATTGCGTGTTCAGCGTCTGATACAAGCGCTCCTGCTCCGCCGCGCGGGATTCCGCATTCTCCCGTCGCAGGGCGCGCAGTTCCTCGCGCAGACGTGCCTCGCTCCCGTTATCCTGCGGACGGCGCAACAGCACCGTCAAAAGCAACACGATAACGACCGCCAGCAACCCCCACGTAACGTATATTTCCATAGCGTCCTCCGAACAAATGTTTTCCTCAATTATAGAATAAAATTTCGGGCTTGTCAAGTCGTACTTTATCGTATATAATGGTGGGGAACGGGAGGGTGTACATATGAAACGTGAAGGTTATATCAGTTGGGATGAATTTTTCATGGGGGTCGCCATGCTCGCGGCACAGCGCAGCAAAGACCCGAGCACGCAGGTGGGTGCCTGCATCGTCAGCGGGGACGACGACCCTGCGGGCGGCAACGTGATCCTTTCGACGGGCTACAACGGGTTTCCGGCAGGCTGCTCGGACGATGAATTCCCGTGGGCGCGGGAGGGAGATTACGGTGATACCAAGTACCCCTTCGTGGTGCACGCGGAGTTGAACGCCATTTTGAACGCACGGGGCAAATCGTTGCGCGGCGCACGGCTGTACGTGGCGTTGTTCCCTTGCAACGAATGCGCGAAGGCGATCATTCAGGCGGGTATTCGTGAGGTGGTGTATCTGTCGGATAAATACGCCGCGACCGATTCCACCCGTGCCTCGCGCCGTATGCTGACGGCGGCGGGCGTGATCCTGCGCCAATTCAAGAGCGATCGCAAGATTTCGATCGAATACGTTGCCGAATAATGTAATTTTGCACAGCCGCAGCCAACCGCTGTGGCTGTTTTTGTCATAAAGGGAAAAAAGTGTCATAACCCTTGCTTTTTTCGGAAAAGTGAGTATAATAAAAAGCGTGATTTTAATTAACGGAGGTTACTATTATGTTGGTTTCGGCTGCAGAAATGATGCAAAAAGCGCGTGACGGTCACTATGCCGTCGGTCAGTTTAACATTAACAATCTGGAGTGGACCCGTGCGGTTTTGGAGACGGCACAGGAGTGCAACTCCCCCGTCATCCTCGGCGTGTCCGCAGGTGCGGGTAAATATATGGGCGGCTTCAAAGTGGTGTCCGCCATGGTGAAGGCGATGATCGAGACGCTCGGCATCACCGTGCCGGTGGCGCTGCACCTCGATCACGGCACCTACGATCAGTGCTATCAGTGCGTGCAGGCGGGCTTCTCGTCCATCATGTTTGACGGCTCGCACTACCCGATCGAAGAGAACCTCGCGAAGACTACCGAGCTCGTGCACGTGGCGCATCAGCTGGGTCTCTCCATTGAAGCGGAGGTCGGCTCCATCGGCGGTGAGGAAGACGGCGTCGTGGGTCTGGGCGAATGCGCGGATCCCGCGGAATGCAAGCAGATCGCCGATCTCGGCGTGGATATCCTCGCGGCAGGTATCGGCAACATCCACGGCAAGTATCCCGAAAACTGGCCGGGTCTGCGTTTCGACGTGCTCGAGCAGATCAAGAACGCTGTCGGCGATATGCCGCTCGTGCTGCACGGCGGTACCGGTATCCCCGAAGAGCAGGTGAAGAAGGCGATCGACCTCGGCGTGTGCAAGGTCAACGTGAACACCGAATGCCAGCTCGCGTTTGCGGCGGCTACCCGTGCGTACGTGGAAGCGGGCAAGGATCTTGAAGGCAAGGGCTTCGACCCCCGCAAACTGCTCGCGGACGGCACCAAGGCGATCAAAGCGACCGTCAAGGAAAAGATGGAGCTGTTCGGCTCGGTCAACAAGGCTTGATAACTCCAAAGGGACACGGCAAATGAAGCCGTGTCCCTTTGTTGCGTTTTACACAAATTTTCGCGCGGAATGCGACGTGCTTTCTTCTTGACATAACGCGGCGAAATATGGTATACTCTCTATTGTAAATTATGTAAATTATATATTACGACATTCTTTGCGACTGACGGAACAGTGGAGCACCACGTGGAACAAAGAATGAACAAAGCCGACCGTCTGGGCGCATTTGACTTACCGTAAGTTGAGTGCACCCTTTTTTAGTTAGGGTGAGCATTCAAACCCGAACCCGCCGTAAAGCGGGATATTTCGGTGTTTTTTGCTTCGCCCGTGCTCGCAAGGCGCGAGCATTCCTTCGCCCGACCGAAACAAAAAACCCTCGAAATCTCCTCGCTTTGCGGTCGCAGATTTTTGAAAGAGCGGATTTTTGCTCGACCGAGGCAAAAACACAGCCAATACTGCCGTATTGGCGAGTATTTTAACAATGGGTGAGTGAAAATCCGC
>CAZESL010000017.1:0-27393 GCA_964515215.1 uncultured Eubacteriales bacterium | reverse complement strand
TCCGTCGCGCTTCGCGCGCCACCTCTCCCCAAGGGGCGAGGCAAGCGCATAAGAGAAACGCCCAAGTTGTTAGCGTTCATTCTCGGGAACATCGCCGATAAAACTTCGACAAGCAAGCACTTCGGGCGATGTTCGCCCAGCCTCCTTTATGACAAGCGCCTTTTTTACGAAAGGGGGCCAAGGGTTACAGCACCTTTTGAAGTCAAGTAAATATCCGCCAAAACAAATAGAGAGGATGCATATCCTACGTGCATTCTCTCTGTTTTTATCCCTATGCCCACCCGCCTTACGACGTGGCTTTTTATTACATCAACGCATTCCGTACGTCTTCTTCAAAATGGGTGGCTGTCGAGGCGTTTGCTCCTCCATCGCACACCGAATTCTTCATATACACCGCTGTAATGCGATTTTCGGGATCCACCCAAAAATGGGTGCCGTATGCCCCGCTCCAGCCGAAACTACCGGCAGGCAACAAGCCGTACTCTTCGCCCCGTATCACCCGCACGCCAAGCCCCCACGGCTCGGCACCGGAGTTGACCGAGGGTGGCAACTGCGGCGTTGCCATCTCCTGCACCGAACGTTCGCTCATCACTCGCCGTCCGTTGCAGGCACCTCCGTTTTGGAGCATCAAAGCAAACTTCATATAATCCGATAAAGTGGAAAACAACCCCGCACAACCGAGATAGTGGGTAGAAGGATATTGATTGTACCATCCTCTCCTCGTCGGCACGGCCACACTCTTGCCGTCCACGCGGTCGTGCATCGGCACCATACGCGCCCACTGCCCGTCGGATACGGTATACGCCGTATCCACCATATCGCAAGGTTCAAAGATCGTACGGGTGATAAAATCCTGATAATCCTCCCCCGTGACCCGCTCGATAATACGTACCAACACGTCCCACGCAACCGTAGCACTGTATCCGTGCGCTTCACCGGGCTGAAATGCCAACGGCATGGCGGCACAGGCAGCAATGGAATTTTCAAGCGTACGGCACTCCTCTTCGTTCAGCGTATTCAGACGTTCGCAAAACGGATAGCCCGCCGAATGGCACAGCAACAAACGCGGGGTGATCTTTCGGCGGGCAGGCTCCGTCCCCGTTATCTCACCTTGTTCGTTGCGTACCGTCACCACGCGATCGGCAAATTCAGGATAGTAGCGCTCTATAGGATCGTCTAACGAGAGCAGACCGCTCTCTGCCGCAACCAACGTTGCTACGGCGGTGATCGGTTTGGTCATGGAAGCCAAATTGTAGACTGTGTGTTCGTTTGCCTTGCCAAATGCAGTATTCAGCACCTCGTGCCCATCCTGCCACACGGCAAGCGCTACGTTATCGACCAAATTTTCCGCGATATCTGCCGTCGCACGACGCATCACGTTCTCCCGCAACCGCTCTGTATTCAAATATCGCATACCCTCACCTCTTGTTGAGTGAATTTGGCTCATTATACCATACATATCTTCAAAAAACAACATCTGTAATGCCACGCCCGAGTCTCACATCGTAGGGGGCGGCGATTTTCGACGCCCCGTTGCTATAGCCGCTCGATTGACTTCTTTTCGTAAAAGCGGTATACTGACCTCACTACAAGAGGAGACAAAAATACATGAAGAAATGGTTTGCCCTTTTACTCGTCTTTTTGCTGTTTTTCACTTCCTGCGCTGCTCCGCTTCCTTCCCGCAACGGCATTGTCGGACTTCCCAAAGGGGAACTTTTAGCGGAATACGCCTCTCCTAACGAAGCGTATACCCTAAACGTCTATTTGTGTGACGGCGGTGCCACGGTGGACTATTCCATCCGCGGTGAATTGCTCACTCGTGAGACGGGACTACGAAAGAACATCTATTGGAATTATCATGAATCCGATGCCGTCGTACAGTGGGCGGACGACGATACGGTGACCATCAACGACCACACGTTAAACGTTCACGAGGATACGTACGATTTTCGATGGGATTGATGAAAACGAAAGAGCAACTTCGCACATTGCAAAGTTGCTCTTTTTCAATGATACCACTCGCCGTACGGCGAATAGAGTTTTTTAAATTATACCCGCCCGACCGTAATTGTGTCTTGGTTGGCCTGCTACTATCGTTCGCAGGTGGGTTGCCGCCCGCGGTGTTCACGCTCCCTTCGTCCGCACGAGGCGGGAGGTCTGCAATCCGACCGCGGAGCTTAAAGCTCCCGTTATCCAAATGTAGTAGGGTCAATAGACACCGGTCCGCGCATCGGGCAGGATGTTTGCGGTATCCCTTCGTTTATTGCGAGTCGATCTCGTAATATTCCGACAGACGTTCCTCGAAAATGTCCGCGATCTCATCGAACAGATCGTCATCTTCGATCGGTATGAGCATGTTGCCGTCGCCGTCCTCCTGCACCTCCAGAATGATCAGTTCCCCGTCATCCTGCAACATTTCGGTGGGATCCTCATAAAACGGCAACAGCGCCACGAAACGGCCCTTTTCCGTTTCGATCGCATCCAGTTTTTCAAAGGTGTGGGTCACACCGTCTTCATCCTCTACCGTGACCAGATCGGGGCCAAACTCCTCATCGGTCAACTCGACTTCTTCAAAATCGCACATGTTTCCTATTCTCCGTTATTTCGTATACTCGCCCTATCGGCTGATTCTATTGTACACGCTTTTTCGGCGTTCGTCAAGTGGCAGTTCACACCAAACTCAGTTCTTGTTCGACGTCTTTCAAGAGATCGTGCCACGGTTCTACCGATTCCGCGAGATACGAGCGACGGTTGCGCACGAGCCACAATTTTTCGGTACGTTCCACGATGGTGGGAATACCCGCTTTCAGCGCGGTAAGCCCTTCCAAACGCAGGGCGACATCATCGGTATGCAAACCAACGTAGAACAGACCGACGTTTTGCAGCAGGATACACGCATCCAGCGACAGGGTAAATTCACGTTTAATGAGTTCACCCTCGGCGGTGGTGATATCCATCTGTTCGATCAGCGGGCGCAAGCTTTCAAAATAATCGGTCATATCATCAAACGCCTTGCGGGTGAGTCCTTTGCAGAGATGCCGCCATTTGAGTCCCGTCATCATAAAGCGGTGGGTCAAGGTGGTGTTATCCTGCGGCTGTTCCCCTTCCAGCAGGAAGAAATGCCCCGCATCCAACGTAAACTTGGTTGCTACCCCCGCACGGTCGTGATACACGTGAGTATCCACCGCCGCATGCAGGTCGATATGCTCGTTTTCGAGCGGACGCCAGGACATCGCCGCACCCCACGCAACACCCACGTAACTGGTGCTGATGAAATTCAAATGTCCGCCGTCGCCCCAGTCGGTGTTCAAGACACCTTCCGCACCGTACTGCAACGCGCGAAGACCCGCCGTTTTGATGTTCCCGACCATGTGATCGGCTTTGCTGAGGAAGGAGTTCCACCCGTTGATACCGGGACAGAGATAAAACCGCAGACCGAGATCGTGCAGCAGTTTACAATTCTTCTCGTCGGGACTGTCGGGGCCGTAACCCCATTCCAACACCACGGCTTCCTTCGGCAATTCCGAAAGCATTTCGGGAAAATCGCGGATAATATCATCCCAAAACAGCGGCGTCTTACCGTGCCGTTGTGCAATGGCGATCACCTTCTTCAAAAAGTCGGTGTACACCCGTCCCAGACCGTACTTTTCCACCGCTTCGCGGTTTTTGCCCATACCGAGTTCCAGCGTTTCGTCACAGCAAATGTTGTATTTATCCGACGAAAAATACGGGAGCAGATCGTCCGCCATACGGGTGATCAGTTCCAGACTGCCGGGGTCCTGCGGGTCAAGACAGCGCGGCTGCGACATACCGTCGCCGAGCTTGAACCCTTCGGGACATTCCGCCAAGTGGTTAAACTCTTTTTTCAGCCACGCATCCATATGCCCGAAATTGTTCTGGTTGGGCACCAGTTCAATAAAACGGTCGCGGCAGTAGCGGTCGATCGCCAAAATGTCCTCGCCGCACAAGAGGTCGCGCCCCTCCCACATCTGCGGGAAGGACGGGTACTTGAACGGCACCCATTCCATATACATTTCCATATGGTTGATCTTGAGGGCCGCTAATTTATCGATCAGGCGGAAGATCTCCTCCGTCTTCGGCACCTTGTTACGCGCGATATCCAGCATATACCCGCGTACCGCCAAAGCGGGTTCATCTTCCACCACACAGCAGGGAATCGTCGCGTCTTCGGCACAGTCCATCATCTGATTGAGCGTGCAGAACGCATAAAACGCGCCTTGCGCCGTGCTGTAGCGCACGGTAATGCCGTCCGCCGCTACGTTCAGAACATACCCTTCGGCGTGCAGACCGTCCTGCTTTTCAAACTTTACGGTCGGTGCAGTTGCGTATTGACCGATCAGCAATTCGCAATCGGCAAAATACGTCGCACGCGCGATAGCGATGCCGTCGTACAGTTCACGGGAATCGAGCGAGATATACCCGCCACGGTCGGGACGGTATACACCCTCCCCCATTACAATGCTTTTCGGTTGTGGGATCAAATGGAAATCTTTCATAATACACACCTCATTTCCCACCCATCTTACCAAACGAGTCCGACCGCCGTCAAGCGGAAGTGTAAATAAGATACGATAGTGCAAAAAATCAAGTCATTATGTAAAATTCTGCTTGCATTCGCGGGAAATGTGTGGTATAGTAACAAGGTATATAAAACGCTGTGATGAAGAGAGTACGCTCACGGCACCCCGTTTCAGAGAGAGGCACCGCGGCTGAAAGTGTCTTACGGTTTGTGTATGAGCGGAAGTTCACTTCGGAGCGGTGCCGCTGAACATGCAGTAGGCGGCAACGGCAGGCACCGTTAACGGCCGATGGAGTGTTTGCTTCATGCAAAAACCAAGGGTGGTACCGCGGAGTGTTGGCTTCGTCCCGTGGAGGGACGGGGCTTTTTTATTTCCCGCCACCGAAAGGAAGGAACAAAATGAAAGAGAAATTGCGAGCCTTGCACGCCGAGGCAATGACCGCACTGGCGGCACTCGGCAACGCACGGGAACTGGAAGATTTCCGTGTGAAATATCTCGGTAAAAAGAGCGTATTTTCCGAGCTTTTGCGTGGGCTGGGCGCGCTCTCGCCCGAAGAACGTCCCGTAATGGGGCAAGCCATCAATGCCACCAAAGCCCAAGTGGAAGAAGCGCTGGCCGCCCGCGAAGCGGAGATTTTGGCCGCCGCCCGTGCACAGCAGTTGCTCGACGAACGGCTGGACGTGACCATGCCGGGCAAAGCGGCGCCCGTGGGCGGTCTGCATCCGCTGAACGCGGTGCTGAACGACCTTATCGACATCTTCCGTTCGATGGGCTTTGACGTGGTGGACGGCCCCGAAGTGGAGACCGATCATTACAACTTTGAAGCGTTGAACGTGCCGGCGGATCACCCTGCGCGTGATATGCAGGACACCTTCTATCTCACCGATACGCTGTTGCTCCGTACCCAGACGTCGGCGGCACAGATCCGCACGATGGAAGACCGCAAACCGCCCATTCGCATCGTCTGCCCCGGCCGTGTGTACCGTGCGGACGAAGTGGACGCGACCCACTCCCCCGTGTTCCATCAGGTGGAAGGTCTGGTCGTGGACAAGGGCATCACGCTGTGCGACCTCAAAGGCGTGCTGGAACAGTTCGCGCACGAAATGTACGGCGAAGGCACCGAAGTGCGCTTCCGCCCCTCCTTCTTCCCCTTCACCGAGCCGAGTGTGGAAGTGGACGTTTCCTGCCCCGAATGCGGCGGCAAAGGCTGCCGCGTGTGCAAGGGCAGCGGCTGGATCGAGATCCTCGGTGCGGGCATGGTGCACCCCCGCGTGCTCGCGGGTTGCGGCATTGATCCCGAAGAGTATTCGGGCTTTGCCTTTGGTATCGGTCTTGACCGTTTGACCACCACCCGTCACAAGATCAGCGACATTCGTTTGCTGTTCGAAAACGACCTGCGGTTCTTGAACCAGTTTTAAGGGAAAGGAGTGCTGTTACCATGAAAGTATCGTTGAATTGGCTGAAGCGTTACGTGGATATCGACGTTTCGGTGGAAGAATTTTGCCGCCGTATGACCATGGCGGGTTTTGAAGTGGACGGCGTGGAAGACCTTGCAGACACCATGCGCAACGTGGTCGCCGCCCGTTTGGTGAAATTGGAAAAGCACCCCGATTCCGATCATCTGCAAATTTGCCAGATGGACGTGGGTGCGGACGAATTGGTGCAGATCGTAACGGGTGCGCAAAACGTGTTTGAAGGCGCCCTCGTGCCCGCCGCCCTGCACGATTCCGATCTGCCCTGCGGTGTGCATATCAAAAAAGGCAAACTGCGCGGTGTCCCCTCGAACGGTATGCTGTGTTCGGGTGAAGAGTTGTGCCTGAAAGAAAGCGATTATCCCGGTGCGGAGGTAAACGGTATTCTCATTTTGAAAGAGGATGCCGCCCCCGGTACCGATATGCGCGAAATTTTGCATTTAAACGACGTCATTATCGACTTCTCGGTGCTTGCTAACCGTCCCGATTGCCAGAGCGTGTTGGGCCTTGCACGCGAAGCGGCGGTGGTGCTGAACAAAGAGTTGAAGCGCCCCGTGCCGTCTTACAAGACGGTGGGCGGCAGCATTCACGACCACATTACCGTGTCGGTGAAAGATTTCGATCTTTGCCCGCGGTATCTCGGCCGTGTGGTGACCAACCTGCGTGTGGCACCCTCCCCCGATTGGATGCAGCAGTGCCTCAAATCGGCGGGTATGCGCCCCATCAACAACATCGTGGACATCACCAACTTCGTCATGCTGGAAACGGGTCAGCCGATGCACGCGTTTGATCTCGCCGACGTGAAGGGTGCCGAGATCATCGTGCGCCGTGCTACGGCGGGTGAGCAGATCACCACATTGGACGGCAAGGCGCACAACTTGACCGAGGATATGCTGGTCATTTGTGATGCCGAATCCCCCTCCTGCATTGCGGGTATCATGGGCGGTCAGGAAAGCGAGATCGAAGACGATACCAAAGCCCTGTTCTTTGAAGCGGCAAAATTCCGCCGCGACAGCGTGCGCCGTACCGGCCGTGCACTGGGTATCCACACCGAATCGAGCGGCCGCTTTGAAAAAGGCGTGGATATCGTGAACACCGCTTACGCTATGGAACGCGCCCTGCAACTGATCGACGAACTGGATGCGGGCGATATCATCGACGGCACCATCGACTTGAACAACGGTCTGCCCGAAGACCGCGTGCTGACCGTGAAGGCGGCAGACATTGAAGCGCTGCTCGGTGTGTCCATCCCGACCGAAACGATGGTGGATATCTTAAACCGTCTGGCACTGCCCACCACCGAAGCGAACGGTGTGCTCACCTGCCGTATCCCCTCCATTCGTGACGACATTGAAGGCCGTGCGGACATCGCTGAAGAAGTGATGCGTATTTACGGTTACGATCACATTATCGGCACTCCGATGAAGGGTGCGGTACTGCGCGGTACGCTGACCGAGGAACGCCGTAAGACCGACCGCTTGAAAGCGCTTTTGATCGGTCAGGGCGTGCGGGAGATCACCACCTACTCCTTCATCAACCGCAAGGCGACGGATATGCTGTTGCTCCCCGAAGACGACATTCGCCGCGACGTGGTGGCACTGCGTAATCCTTTGAGCGAGGAATTCGGTGTGATGCGTACCCAGTTGTTCACCTCGATGCTGACGGTACTTGCCACCAACTACAACCGCAAAAACACGGCGGCGCGCTTGTTTGAAACGAGCCGTCTGTTCATCCCGAACGAGGATGCCGCTCTGCAGCCCGAAGAACGCCCCGCCCTGTGTCTCGGCTTCTACGGTGAGGGTGAGGACTTCTTCACCATGAAAGGTGCAGTGGAATTGCTCTGCCGCGGCACCCGTGCGCGCTTCACCGCTTCGGGTGAGCCGTTCCTGCACCCCGGCCGTCAGGCGGCGGTGTGGCTGGGCGACGAAGCCATCGGCGTATTCGGTGAAGTGCATCCCGACGTCGCGGAAAAATACGGCTTTAACGTGCGGGTATACGTGGCGCAACTGGAACTGCCGCTGCTGTTCGCCGCCGAAAAACCGCTGGTGCGGTATCAGCCGCTCCCCCGCTTCCCCGCGGTGGAACGCGACTTGGCGCTCTTGTGCGACGAAGATCTCCCCGTCGGCGAGATCGCGGACATCATTCGCCGCGCAGGCGGCCGTTTGCTGGAATCGGTCACCCTGTTCGACGTGTATAAGGGTGCGCAGATCGAAGCGGGTAAAAAGAGCGTCGCGTTCAGTCTGACCTTCCGCAGCAGCGAGGGCACGCTGACCGACGAACAGATTTCGCCCGCTTTGAACAAAATTTTCAAAAATTTAAAAGAAAAAGACTGCATTCTCCGCACGTAACCCTTGCAAATTCCATAATAATGCCGTATAATACTGTTGTAACTGTAACAACGGAATGGAGGTCAACGGAATGCTTGACAGAACCCAAACGTTTTCGATCGGCTGTGATAACGATGCCGAAATGAAAAAGGTGCTGACCATCGTATACGATGCGTTGCGCGAAAAAGGGTACAATCCCATTAACCAGTTGGTTGGGTACATTCTTTCGGAGGACCCGACCTACATCACCACGCACAATAACGCCCGTACCCTCATCCGTAAGATCGACCGTGACGATCTTCTGCGCGCTTTGGTGCGCTCGTATCTCAACGATTGATATCGGTTGAGCAAACTATGAAAGGATAGGTACAAACCCATGGCGGATAAAGAAACGATCTTGACCTACAAAGGTCGCCCCTTGGTGCGCAGCGGCAACACGCTGTACTACGGGGATATGGCGGACGAGCACGTCGTCGTGATGCAGATCCTTTCCACCGAAACGGTGAAGGAACTGTCGGTCGCGACCAAGGTGCAGGTACAGATGATGGCGACCGATCCCGAACTGCCCTTGAACGAACGCTTTTTGAAGAAAAGCGAAAAGGCAGGGCTGTACGAAGCACTCGACATCGCTTCCATCTGGCTGGACCGCGTGAGCAAAGGTTAATAGTGTTAAAAAGCCACCCAAAACGGGTGGCTTTTTATTTTAAGCAGAGGAGACGGTCTACCGGTTGCAACGGCAAGCGCTTTCTGTCTTTGTTTTCCACAACAAACTCCCCCAGTCAGCCTTTGGCTGACAGCCCCCTCAAAGAGGGGGCCTTCATAGCCTCCCTCTTTGAGGGAGGTGGATTTTCGGTGGCGAATGTCGCCGAAAAGACGGAGGGAGTTTATGTTTATTATTTACTTATAGAAAAAGAGCGAATTGCCTTATTGTTTTTTGAACGGTTCTGCCGTTTGGTGGGCGAAGGTAATGCGTTCTATCGTATCTTCCGATACACTCGCAAAATGCGTGCCGTAGAACACGATCTTCTCTTCATACCCGAAGTACAGCCAATTTCCCTGATACCACAGTTTCCCGTCAAAGTGGAACGCCGTGCGGTCCACCACACCGTCGTACACCCATTGTTCCGCTTTGAGATCGTCCATCAGCGCGGTCAATTCGGTGTTATTCATACGGTAATACTTGTCGTACACCGCCACACCGTGCTCCTCGGTCGTTTCGCGGTAGAACACGATCGCCCCGTCCACTATGGGTTGGGACATATGCGGCGTTTCTTCCACCTGTTCCAGTTCATACACCCAAAGGAAGGACGCTTGATCGGTCACGGTGTTGTGCCCGCCGTATATCATATAGTAGGTGCCGTTCTGCTGTTCAAGCAACAGATACAACAAATTCCCGTTATACAGTTGCCACGCACGCTTGTTATTTTCGTACATCGCGTCAAGGGACGGTGCCCCCTCGTCTCCCTGCAGAACTTTTATACGTGAAAGGAAATTCTCCTCGTTCAATTCAATGCGTTCCATATACCCGAGCATCGCGACCAAGCCGTCCCGCCCGTATTCATACAACTGCGTACCGTTGACCAGTCCCCACGAGGGCGCAGCATCCACCGTCATCACGTAGGAAATGTACGGCGGCGTATACCACAGCGTTTTCGGCTTAAAATTCAGTGCCGCCACCTGCCCCACACCGCGATCGAGGGTGAATTCCACCCACGCGGTGTGTTCCTGTCCTTCGTACGAGAAGTCGGCTTCCAGACGGTATTCGCCGGCGATTTGCATACTGAGTCCGTTTAAATTGTAGGTCTTCTCCCGCGTGCCGCCCGCACGGACGTTATAGGCGGGCAGCGTCCACACAGTGTCCTGCAGACGGCAATCCACCCAGCCGCCGTCCTGCTTATAATACATCGTAAACGGGTTGCCGTAGGAGAGCTCACTTGCTGTTTCGTTGTTCCACCGCACGGTGAGATACGGGTCGGGGGCGGACAATTCCGCTTCCACAACGGCGAGGGATACGCCGTCCACGTCTGCACCGCCGCGTTGCGCCGTCACGCCGTCGATTGCGTTATCCCGCGGGTCGGTGAGAAAACACACCGCCACGGCGATGCCCACGACGATCGCCGTAACGATCAGCCAAAAGGCGGGCTTTTTGTAGTTCAGCACCGCTTTGACGCGTGCCTTTACCCCCACTTCGCCAAACGCCAGCGGACACGCCGCGATCGCACGGCGGTGGGTGTTGCACTCCACCAGTGCGGTGGAATAGGCACAGCGTCCGTCGGTGTCCAGTTCCCTCACCACTTTTTCGTCACAAGCGGTCTCAATATCGCGGCAGAGCAGGATATACCCCACCCACACGAGCGGTTGAAACCAGTACACCGAAAGCAGTAAAAATCCCAGCGGTTTTATCCAGTGGTCGCGCCGCCGAAGATGTGCCTTCTCGTGGGCGATTACCAAGGCGGCGGTGTCTTTTGCCATATCCGACGGCAGGAAGATGCGCGGTTTGATAATGCCGAGAATGAACGGTGAGGACACGGCGTCACACGCGTACACCCCATCCCCCAGCGGCAACGATACCCGCACCCGCCGTGCAAGGCGAACGTATGCTATGATGGCGTATGCGAGCATAGCCGCTACGCCCGCCACCCACACCCATGCCGCCACCGCGAGCACAATCTGTAAGGGATTGACGCTGTTTTCAAGCGACGGTGCGAAGGTCTCGTAGATAACGGGGTTAAGAACCATATTGAAAGAATCCACCCCCGTGTGGATGGTCGGTGTCTGCGACAGCGCGATGTCCTCGGGAATCGGTGCCGCCGAGGGTATCAGGCTGAGCACGCTTTTGAGCGAAAACGGCAATAACAAGCGAAGTCCCGCCACACCCCATAAGAGGCAGGTGATCCACCGCGGCGCGCGGCGCAGCAAGGGGCGAAGCAACAGCACCGCCAGTATTACCCATCCCGCGGTGATGCCTTTGTTCAAAAGGAATACGAACACGTCGCTCACGCTCACTCCTCCTTTCGGGCAAGGTCGATCATGCGGAGTATCTCCTCCCGCTCTGCCTCGGTCAGCGGTTTGCGGGCGGTGAATGCGGCAATAAACGCAGGCAGGGAGCCATCGAACGTCTCCTCCACAAACCGTTCACTCTGCCGCGCGTAAAACTCCTCTTTCGAAAGGCGCACCGTCACGGTACTGTCTTCGGTCAAAAACAGCCCTCGCTCGCACAGCTTTTTGAGCACGGTGTAGGTCGTGGTGCGCTTCCAGGAAAGTTCCCGCTCACACAGCGTCACCAGTTCTTTGGTCGAAAGCGGCGCGTGTGCCCACACGATATCCGCAAAGCGTCCCTCCACAACTCCCAACTTCATATCGTCCATTTTTACGCCTCCTTTTGTCTATTAGCTATAGACCGCACCTATAGTCTATCATCAATAGACAGGTTTGTCAAGAGGAATTTAGAAAAACACACGGGAAAAATCCGACGATCTTCCCCGTGTGTTTTTTATTTATATTATTCCACCCAATCGGTGAGCCAATGGTCCACCGTGATGTCGTCCATCGAGATCGCCTTTTCGGCAGTGATGGTGACCGTCTTTTTCTGATCAGGCAACAGATCAAAATAGTTATCACTGTACCGCACGCCGTCACCAAGTCCCTGCAACCGCACGAAGCGGGTGTACTTTTCGGCGGTGAGGGTGACGGTGATGTGGTGTTTATCCTTTTGCTCCGCCGTGACCGTCAGGCGCGGCTGTTCCCACGCAATGTCTTTCCAATTTTGGAAGAACCACACTTGCTGAGTTTGGATATCACCGCTCCGGAATCGTACAAACACGAAACTGTTCGGGCGGGTGGCATCCACCGCCGAGAAGTCGTACACTTTCACCGAAGAAAGGGCGGGTGCAGTGACCTCACGCACCTCGCGGAACACCACCGTACCGTCGGTATCCATCTGCCCCACCGTGAGTGTGCCCGTCACATCAAAACGGGTGTCGTTCACCGCATAGGCACCCAAACCGTCGGGACGTTTCGCGATCACCGCCGCTACGGGTTCACACGCACGTTTCAGCGCGTAATACGCGGCTTTCGGCTCAAGATAGTAATCCACCACCGACCAGGTGCCGCACGGCCAGCAATCGTTATACATCCACAACAGCGACGCCGCACAGTTGCCTTTGCGGCTGCGGTGGAAGGTGGTATCCAGCATCACGAATTCCGATTGCGCACAAGCGGATTTCTTCGCAAAATCGTTGAAATCGGTGCACGCACCAAACATATCATTGGCAAGTTCGTATTCCTTTTCAAGGAAGCCTTTTCCCTCGCAGTCGTGCGGGTTACGCACAAAATGCAGGTCGATCACACGGCTGTCGTGGGTCATTTCCTCGGCGGGAATATACTTCTTCAAACTGCTCATCGGCGGGAAGCCCATGCAACCGACTTCGGTCGCCATACCGCTGACGGTGGTTTTGAAGATCTCACGCCGTTCGTTCCAATCGAGCGTACTGCCGATATTGAAGGCGGCGGTGTGGTGGTCGCCGCTGCGTACGCGACCGCCCATGTGGTTGTATCCGTACGGACTGCCGTCCACGTACGGACGGGACGGGTCGAGCCCGTTCACGATGCCGCGCATGGTGTAAAGGAACAGTTCCTCACCGAGGCACGGGAAATACCCGAAACAGCCGTTGCGCTCGTTCCCGCCGCACCACAGCGCAATACACGGGTGATTGGCAAGGCGACGCACCACCGTGTCGATCTCGGTATTGATAAGATCGAGAAGCCCCGGATAGTCCACCGGCACTTCGGCACAGGCAAACGCTAGGTCCTGCCAAATGAGGATGCCCAGTTCGTCACAGATATCGTAAAAGACATCTTTTTCGTAGATACCGCCGCCCCAAATGCGGAAGGCATTGACGTTACCAAGTTTCGCTTCTTCCAAAATGCGGCGATAGCGTGCATCCTCCACCGTGCCGGGGAAACAATCCATCGGCACCCAGTTGCCGCCCTTCAAGAAGGTACGCTCCCCGTTCACCAACAGCTCGCACTTCAGCCCGTCTTCCCCATCGTCGCGCGGTTCTTCGTTCAGCTGAACCGTGCGAATGGCAAACCGACCGCGCACTTCGTCGCTCAGCACCCCGTCCTCATAATACGCGAAGGTGTAGGGATACAGCGGCTGTTCACCCATATCGTGCGGCCACCAAAGTTGCGGATCTTCCACCGTGAAGGTGAAGAACTCGCGATAATCCTGAAATTCCCGCTCGACCTCGATCGTTTGATCGCCGTTTTGCACCGTGAGTTTCACTTTATACGTCCGCTCGGCTTGCGGTACGTCCACCGAAATGAGTTTGCGCTCAAATTCCTGTTCATCGCCCGACCATTTGGCACCTTCGCCGTCAATTTCGAAGAACAAGGTCACGCGCCCATCCAGACGGGTATCAAAACGGTGGGACAGAATGCGATGCCCCGCACGGGTGACCAGTTTCACATCCTGCCAAATGCCCACGGCGGGCAGGGCGGGTGCCCAGTCCCAACTGAATTGGCACTGTGCCTTACGCATAAACAGACGTGCCGTATCAAAACACCCGCCGTACTTTTCTTTCGGGAAGGCGGCGCCGATCTTGCGCACCGAGCGGAAATACACCGAAAGAGTGTTGACCCCTTCGCGGATCACACCGTCCACCTTCACGTGATGCGGAATGAGCGCGTTTTCCGTCTCGCCGATCTTTTGACCGTTCAGATAGATCACGGCATACAGATCCAAGCCCTCAAACACCAATTCGTTACGGGCTTCCAAAGCATCCACCGTGAATTCGCGGGTGTAGCACCAATCACTTTCGGGCACCCACGCGGCTTTCAAATAATTATCACTGTAAAACACCGTATCCAGCAGACCCGCCTTTTGCAGGTCGGCGTGTACGTCACCCGGCACGGTAGCGGTAAGCGTCATTTTCGGCTCGCCGAAATCCGCCGTTGGCGGCATCGTTTCACGATAGTCGTAACAAGCGAGCGACCACTCGCCGTTCAAATTCCATACTTTCAAACAATCGCCTCCTTTTCATCATTATAACAAACGGTTTAAAAAATTCAACCTATTTTTAATAGAACGAAAATATTTCGAAACCATATAAAAAGCGGTGTGCGAAAATTCCGCACACCGCTTTACTTATTATACCAATCCCAACACTTTACGATAGGCCGCCAGCTGTTGCTCGCTCGGTTTGAAGTCGGGGTGCGAACAGCAGGGAATGGTCGGTTTGCCGCCGTCGGTGCCGTAGAACGGGGTCTCACGATCGTTTTCATATAATACCCGTGCGGCTTCACTGCGAAAATCGGGGATATCGAACGGCTGACCGCCCGAAAGCACCGAGCGGTGTCCCAAGATCGCCACCGAGGACATGGCAACCGCACTGTGGATATCAAAGGGATGCTCGGGCTGACGGCCTTCACGGATACAATCGAGGAAGTTACGGACGCTGATGTAGTCGCCGCCGCCGTGCCCCGTCTGCTTGATCAATTCTTCGTCGCGGTCGTTCCAATCCGGCTCGTACAATCCGTCACGCACTCCTTCCGGTTTTTCCCACTCGTTGTAGCGGAGCATCACCTGCTCGCCCATTCCGCGCAGATTTTCGATCGAGCCCTTGGTGCCGCAGATGCGATACGCGTTGTGGTGCGCCCCAAAAGCGGCACAACCCGTGAAACGGAAAACGGAGCCGTCGTCGTTTTGTGTCATAATGACCGCCGCACGGTCGCCGTCGAAACTTGCGGTGGGTGCATTTTCATCCGTAACGGGTGCAAACGCCG
This sequence comes from uncultured Eubacteriales bacterium, assembly GCA_964515215.1. GTDB lineage: Bacteria > Bacillota > Clostridia > Oscillospirales > Acutalibacteraceae > SIG588. The sequence goes on along the minus strand of CAZESL010000017.1, from coordinate 12,267 downwards.
CCATTGCCGTCACGCGGCACGGAGTGGCTCCCGTCGCACACATAATGGGACCGAGCGAATGGGTCACGTAATAGGTGCGCGGCACGAAGTTGCGCCAATGCTTCTCAAAATAGTTGCATTCCTTTTTAAATTCCACGTCAAAGGGGTCTCCCGGATGGTTGTATTCTCCCTCGGCATAGAGGATCTTGCCGAGCGTGCCGGTATCGCAAACCCGCTTCATTTCACGGTTGAACTTCATTTGGGGGTAGTTTTCCGCCAAATAGTAGATCGAGTCGCTCTTCTCAAAGGCGCGGATCAATTCCACGCCTTCCGCCATCGTGCCGTTGCTGATACACTCAGAATACACGTGCAATCCCTTTTCAAAGCAACGAACGGCGTACGGTGCGTGCTCGTGGAAGAAGTTCGCCAACACCACCGCGTCCATATCGTGTTCGATGAATTCATCGAAGGTGCGGTACAGTGCCACGTCACTGCCGAATTCTTTCACCGCTTGTTGCAAGCATTCTTCGCGAAAATCGCACGCCGCGACCACTTCTGCCCCTGCGAGCATCGCGTCCCGCCCAATGTAGATACCGCGTCCCCCTACACCGAAAACGCCGATCTTGATTGTTTTCATAAATATTCCTCCCTCTTATTTTGGAATGACGAACAACGCCAACATACCCACGAACGCCAATCCGACCGACCACAATTCTTTTGCGGACGGTTTGGTCTTATTCACAAAGCACAACGCGGTGGAAACGATCATCACACCGCCCGTGACCATCGGATACTGCACCGATGCATCCAAATGCACCAACGCCGCCACCAGTATGAAATTGGCGACCTTGTTCAACGCACCTGCCGACGCACCCGCCGCAACCCCGCGCCAGGTCGGGCGGCGGGTCGCACCACGCATCCAAAATGGAATCAACAACAACACCGACATCAAGACCCCGCACGCACAGATCAAAACGGAATACCCCGCGGCACTTGCCTTTTCGTACGGTGCTTCGGTGAACAGTTTGGACAGCACGCCCGACATACCGTTAAACACAAACACGCCGATATAATACCACGTGCCGCCGCGTTTTTTCTCGCCGCGTTCCACCGTCAGCGCCAGTGCCGCCGCGATACATACGATACACACGGCTTTGGCGAGGGTCATCGGCTCGCCGTAAAAGACGATACCCTGCAAAAACGGCAACGCCATACCGCCGAGCATCGAAAACAGCGAATAGAGTGACAGGTTGATCTTATCGAGTGCTTTGAAACTGCAGTAACTGTACAGTTTACCGTTGACCGTTGCCGCCAGCGCCATCAGTAAGGTGAAGGGCGTAAATTCCAATCGCAACCCGTTTACAAGCAACAGCACGATCAGTCCCGCCAGCGAAGAGATCAGTGAATACTGCAGGCTGACCACCCAGCCGCTTCCGTGTGCGCGGCGGTACGCATCGTTTAAATAAAAGCAACCGCCGAACAGCACGACCGAAAGCAGTGTCAACGCATAATACATCGGTCGCCCCCCTTTTGACCTCACTATACCGCATCCCAAACGCTTTTTCAATAGAAATTTTCTATGCATTTATGGAATATCGTTACATTCTGCTTGATTTTTTGCTGTGGACGCGATACAATAATCGGTGGAGGTGTGGTGCATGAAAGACCGTAACATCTGCAAATTCGTATCCCCGTCCTATACCAACGATTTGAATATTATCTGTTTTGTGTACGAATCTAACCTCGACGTGATAAAGACCCCTTCGGTTTTGAGGGCACACACGCTGTTGCTCTTCACCAAAGGCAGCGGGACCGTGATGTGCGACAACACCCGCACGCCGTTTGCAAGCGGCACACTGTTGTTTTGCTTTAAAGGTGAAACACTTTACACCGAATGCGAGGACGCTTGCGAATATATGTACATTTCCTTTGACGGCGTGCGTGCCGACGCACTGTTCAACCGTTTTCACATTCGCCGCGAAGCCCGCTGTTTTACGGGGCTTGACGGTCTGTTGCCGCTGTGGAAGGAGAGTCTGTCACGCGCCTCGGAAGAGACGGTGGACCTTGCGGCGGAAAGTATTTTACTTTACACCTTTTCGCGTTTGTTCGAAAACTGCAACCCGCAAAACGAGTTGATCGACCGCATTATTGACCTTACGGAAAACCATTTCACCGACTCCGCCCTCTCGCTGACTACGCTGGCGGAGGAACTCGGCTATAACGCGAAGTATCTATCCCATCTCTTTAAGAAACGAACGGGAACACCGTATTCGGATTATCTGCGTACCTTACGCATTCGCTATGCGGTGTCTCTTCTGGACAACGGATTGGATTCTATCAAGAACGTCGCCTTACTTTCGGGATTTTCCGACCCTTTGTATTTTTCCACCGTATTCAAGCAGGTCATCGGGCTCTCCCCGCGCGAGTATCTGCGGGAGAGAAACGGATAACAAGTACGGACAGTGAAGTTTGGTTTCATTGCTCACCCTTAGGACAAGAATGGAGAGAATGTATCTTCTGACGGTACATTCTCTCCCTGTGTTTTTGGATATTCACTTGAACTTTGAAAGACGCTGTGACCCTTGGCCCCCTCGTTGAGGGGGCTGTCATTCGCCGCCCGTGAAACGGGTGGCGAATGACTGGGGGAGTTTCTATGACCGAGCACTCGCTAAAAGTGTCGCTACAGCGCACACATTCCTAAATCACAACTCACTTACAGCCGTTTTTTACAGCAATACCGAGTAGACTTCTTCTCCACCGTTGACGAACACCTCGACCATATAGCCGTCACGCAGGATGGCCAGTTCCTTTATCTCGCCTTTATACACAACGGGATCGCGTCCCTCGCGCGGGATGATAAATCCGTCTTCAGTGCATTGCACGGCGGGATCTTCCGCCGTGAGCAAATGCGCCACTTCTTCCACGGGAACGCCCACGATCTTACCATCCGTCAGCTTCAGTTCACGTGGGGTGGACATACACCCGACGTCCCGCGCGGCATAGCCGTTGTAGCGCCAGCCGGGCATCCACGCGATCAGCAAGGTGCGCCCGCGGTGGTCGCGGAATGCTTGCCCCGCATATTGGTCGGGTCCGCGATCCACCTCGGCGGTGTGTTCGATCGTAAATTTACCGTCACGGAATCGACCGTACATAATGGAGAAGCGGTGACCGTTTTCGAAGCAGACCGAAGCGGTCAGCACGCATTGGTCGCCCTCGATCTGCATAAACGAGGGACATTCGGTGAATTTCGCGTCGTCCCACTCGCACATAACGCCCACATACTCCCACGAAAACAGGTCGGCGCCGCGGTAGAGAAGCAGACGCGCCTTCTTTTCGGGCGGGTAACCCGACGCCATCACGCAGTAGTACACGCCATCGATACAGCACACGGCGGGATCGCGAAAATCGGGGCAACCGTCGGCGGGAAACAACGGTATCACGGGGTTTCCCGCATACTTTTCAAAGTGAATGCCGTCGGTGGAATATGCCACGCTTACCGTCTGGCGCGCTCCCGTCTCCCCTTCGGGAACGTATAACGAGGCGTACATCAAATACAGCACGTCATCCTTCACGATCGCCGTACCCGACCAACAGCCGCAGTTATCGTACGGCGCGTCAGGGCAGAGCGCCACGGGCAACTCCTCCCACGTGAGGAAATCATGGGTGCGGGCGTGCCCCCAGTGCATCGGCTCTTTCCACGGCACTTCGTGGTGGGGTGCATGTTGATAAAACACGTGGTAATACCCTTTAAAGTAGACAAGACCGTTCGGGTCGTTCACCCAGCCGTGATCGGTGGTGTAGTGATGCCGTAATTTCTGCAAATAGTCCATACGCTCATCTCCTTTTCATCGTTACGTTAAACCGTAACACGTCGGTACCGTTGTGATTGTTCAATATGGAGAAGGTATTTTCGCGCAGAATATGAGGTTGCCCTATCGCGCTGTCCGACACAATGGCGTTGTAGTGATTGCCCCACGGTTTGCCGTCTTTATACACCACTTCGGGTGTCGACCAGTGGATCAGATCGGTCGAGGTCGCGATCTGCATCACGCGTGCGCCTTCATCCAGATCGGGAATCTCCCCGTGCATCGCGGCAATGATCGGTTTGGAGGTCATAATATAGCACCCGATCGGCTCACTGTACGCCACGCGGGGATGCCACGCATCCCGCAGGATCGCGCTTTCCCGTCCGAGATTTCCCGCCTCCGAAAACGCACCGTCATAATATTTCACGAAATCTCCCGTCACACCGTCTTCACGCAAACGGGTACGGGCAATATACGCATCGCACCCAAGCCACGCGTCCTCCACCGTGGATCGCGAAATATCCATCGTGATAATGTCGTATAAGAGGTAGATATACTCCCCTTGGGGATCGGAAAGCAGACAAAAGTCACCGCTGCCGCAACGGATGATATTCCCCGTCTGCCCGCGTGCTGCACCCGCATCGGGGTTGTAACGTTCCGTGAAGGCGGGCTCGTGTGCCGTGAGTACCCAACGGTCAAACGTCCACGTGCTCCCCTCATCGTCCGAGTGCATCAACCCTACGTGTCGGAAATCCGAATCCAGATGCGGTGTCTCACACAGCCCGAACGCATCGTACGCCGTCCCCCCGCCGTTCCAACCCGTTTCGTTGTGAAACCAGCAAAAGAAGGGTGGGTCACGGGACAGATATACAACCCAAACGGCCACATACTGCCGCGCGGCAGGATCCCCTCGGGGTAACAAATACCGTTATACGCATCTCCCGCGCGCCCTACGGTGAAGTTGGTCTCGATCGGCCATGCAAGGGTCATATCGTCCGGTGTTGTGCCGCGAAACATCGCGATATGCCCCATGTGCGAATGCCCGCTCATCGCCCACAGCGTACCGTCGGCATCCCGCCACATCGGCGTGGTACCGTCTTGATACACCCCGTATTTGTTCATAAACGGGCTTTCTTTTGCTTCACCGATATCCAGTGAATACTGCTCAAAAACGACACGTCCTCACGTCCTCTCATCGTTTTCATCTTATCACAGCACATAAAAAATGTAAAGTGCATCTTGCAAAAACCGATACGGTATACTATACTTGAACTATATCCCTTTAGGAGGCATCGTATGATCGACCGTACCCGCATTTTGGAAAAACTGGATGCTTACCTGCACCGCAACGATTACGAGGGTGCCGAGCGGCATTTGTGCTACTGGCTGGTGGAAGCCGAGCACGCACGTGACCATCGCACCGCCCTGCTCGTGCAAAACGAGTTGATGGGATTATACCGTAAAGTGGGCAAACGCACCGAAGCGTTCGCGACGGCGGATGCCGCGTTGACAACTGTAGAGAAACACGGACTTTCGGAACAGATCGGTGCCGCCACCACCTTTTTGAATGCCGCCACCGTGTATAAAGCGTTCGGCGATGCGGCGCGCGCTTTGCCGCTGTATGAAAAGGCGCGCACGGTGTACGAACGCGAACTGCCCCGAGGCGATCGCCAATTCGGCGGGTTATACAACAACATGGCTCTGGCGCTGGTGGATCTGGGCCGTTTTGAAGAAGCGCGGGAGTTATACCAACAAGCACTTGCCGTGATGCAGAACGTCGAAAACGGTGAGTTGGAAGCGGCCATAACCTACCTCAACATGGCGTGCGCCGTGGAGGCGGAGCACGGTCTGCTTGACGGTGCGGAATCCATCGAAGAGCTGTTGGACACGGCCGAACGTATACTTGAAACGTGGGAAAACCGCGACGGGTATTACGCCTTCGTGTGCGAAAAATGCGCTTCGGTGTTTGGCTATCACGGGCGGTTTGTGTATGAGAAGGAATTGAAAGCGAGGGCGAAAGCGATCTATGAAAGGGCTTGAACTGTCACGGCGGTTTTATGAAGAATACGGTGTGCCGATGCTGGCGGAATTTTCGGAAGTTGCACCCAAAATTGCCGTCGCGCTCGCGGGTAGCGGTTCGGAATGTTTCGGGTATGACGACGGCCTTTCAAAGGACCACGATTTTGAGCCGGGATTTTGTCTGTTCCTGCCCGACGAAGAGACGGTGGATCGCCGCACGGCGTTTTTGCTGGAACGCGCCTACGCAAAGCTCCCGCGGGAGTTTATGGGATATACCCGCCAGCCTCTCTCCCCCGTCGGCGGCAACCGTCACGGCGTGATACGCCTTGCGGATTTTCTCACCGAGAAAACGGGACGGGCAGACGGCAACCTCACCACGGACGAGTGGTTTATGGTGCCCGAGCAATCCCTTGCCGAAGTGACCAACGGCTGTGTGTTTCGCGACGACAGCGACCTGTTCGGCGCCGTGCGCCGCCGCCTTGCTTATCTCCCGTCGGACGTGCGTAAGAAGAAACTCGCAGGGCATCTGCTCACGATGGGACAAGCGGGGCAATACAACTTCCCGCGCTTGATCGAACGGGGCGACACCGCCGCCGCACAACTCGCGGTGTACGAATTCGTAAAAAGCGCTCTGCACGCGGTGTTTTTGCTGAACGGGGCGTATCTCCCCTATTACAAATGGCAATTCCGCGCCCTCCGCGACCTGCCGCACCTTTCCGATCTGGCCGAACCGCTGGAATGGCTACTTTGCACCGACAACCGCGAACAAAACGCCAAGAAAAAGAGCGAGACCGTCGAAGAGATCGCCGCCACGGTTATCGAAGCGTTGCAAGAACGCGCGCTCACCAATTTCGGCGGGACGGAACTGGAAGGGCACGCCTACGCCGTGAACGACACGGTGGAAGACGGCAACATCCGTAATCTGCATATTCTGTACGGAGTATAACGAAAAGGCTGAGTAAAATAAAAAATAGAGGGAATGTCTCTTTTGCGACACATTCTCTCTATTTTTATACAATTCGCTTGACCATGCAAAGTGATTACACCCTTTTCAGGCAATGGCATTAACTTAAGAGGGTACTCTCAATAATTATACACTAAAACACCTTGCCGCACCCTCTATCTGCACTTCCCGTATATCAAGCAGAGGAGGCGCATCACAAAAGGCGGTGCACGATCCGCTCACGCATTCGCATCCAACAGATATTCAACCGAAGTGAACGCATCGGCGATGTACGCATATACGATTCGGTTATCCGTATGCCATAAGCACAAATAGCGTTTTTGACCGTCTTCATCGGGCAATTGGTATACGTAGTCCCCGTGTTTGGCGGCAGGTTCACCAAACCGGGTTTGAAAGTCCCGCCAATCGTCGGAACTCTCAAAAAACTCCCGCACGGCGAGAAGATCGAGCGCTTCTGTCCCTTCCATACAATACGGTACGCTATCCACACTCACGACGGAACGCTCGGTATCGCTTTGGTGAATACGCAGACCGAAGTGATCGTCTTGCATCTCATCTTCCGACCAAAAATACTCATAATACGCATCGGCCGTGTATACGTCCAATTGTGTAACACCGATCATGCTTGCATTCCGCGTATTTTCATACGTGATGTTTATGTAGAGCCAGTAATACTCACCACCGGCATATACGGGGATCGTGGCATAGGCGCACCCCTGCCGTAATCCCCATTCGACAGTCTCATTTGTCGCCACATGGGCAAAATCACCTACTCGCTCGGTCGGACCGTCGTAAAGCACAAGCAGATCTTCGACCGTTTCGGTGACGTGCGGTGCCCGCTCGCGCACAAACGGCGAAAAGAGTTGCACGATCGCATCCGCATCTTTGTTATCCAATGCGGCAACTAAGGAGTATACGGTATCGGAAAACATTTTTTCCTCTGTAAAACGAGTGGATTCTTTTGTACCGCAACCGCAAACGGTCAACAACAGCGCCAGGCACAAAAGAAGTGACAGTATCCTTTTCATTTTTCACCTATGCCCCCCGCTTACCAGTACCGCTTTTTTTGCTCAAGCAATTCACCGTCGAACTGTATGTAACTGTAACCGTCGGCATCGTATCCCGCTTCGATAACGTGACCGTCCACCATAGCAAGAAGATGGTGTTCAAATTCCAAGATGCCTTTGTATTCGTCATACACGCGTCCGTTCACGACCAGTTCGTTTACGTTTTTCACCCGTCGGTAACAGATACGATACGTTTCGAAACGCGCTTCCAACAGCGTACGGCTTTTCACCGTTTCGTCGGCATAGCGTAACGGCACCGTTTCGCCTGCCGTTCGCTTTTGAGCGTAACGTTTCTTTGCGTTTTGTCCGCTTTTCAACGTTACGAAACCGAAAATCGTCAGAAGTGCCCCGGAACCACACACGACCGACCCCAACACGATAACCGCACGGTCGTCCGCCTTAGCCAAACGTTGCGTACTCTTAAAATTTAACAGTTCCTCCGTTGCGGTCCACGCTTCCAACACGTAATCGTTATGAGGATTCACCAACACGTACAGTTGCGTTCCTTTGGCAAGTGATTGCATACGCTTATGAAACGTATCCGAGGCGGCACGCGGATAAATGCTGTAGTACGAGCCGTCGGCGAAATTAATTCCGCAATAATCTTCCGAAGATTCATAATGATCCAACCTGCCGACGTACGCGACCGCCTCTTCGCGCGAAACCGACTCACCAACAAGCCCAAGTCCGATAAGGAAAAGACCGAGCGGCATCGTAATCAACACCACCATCAGCGTAAAAAGAAAACCGCTTATCCGCTGCCCGTATCGGACGTTTCGCTTCTTTTCAAAGATACTCATTATCCTCCTCGAATCCGTGCACGTTTCATCGTACCATCCGTTACTCTCCTCTGCTGCTATAGCATCTTAAGGTATTCTTCAGCTAACCGAGCGAGCATCGTTTTGGCGCAATGATCTTTCACCGCCATAAAACGGTACACAGCATCCTGCGTATCCCCTAACTTGCACGCCGCAAGTCCTTTCAGATAATCAACGTATCCGCGGGTCGCCTTGGAGTCGTTCCATACCGCAAGATCGCGATACGCTGCGATACTCTCAACGTCATCATCGGCAAGAGCCACAAGCAGTTTCAGTGACCGTCCGAATTTCTCGTATATTTCCCGCGTCTTAGCGCGACCGTTTTTCACCGCCGCAACGTGGCTCTCGTACTGAGAAGCACTCTCCTTTAACGCTTCAAAATTGCCCGAGAAAAACGCACAGCGAGCCTTGTTAAACAGACCTGCCGCTTTTTGGTGAACGTTTTTATCGGCGATCATTTTATCCGCACACGCAGCGGCGTATTCGAAGTCCCCCATGTAAAAATGATCCACTGCACGGATAGGATCTAAATTCTTTTGCTTATTCAACGCCTCGTTCAATATCCAATGCTTCTGCGGGTCACATTCTTCCTCCATAGAGGAATTCAATGGCAATACGGCCTTCCCGTAAGCAACCAGTCCGCAAAACAAAATGAACAACACGATGAATGCCGTTGCAACGGGATGGATGCCTTTGTAGTCCACGACCACTTCCCCCATTATCTCCAAGTAAGTGGGAGAAAGCACCGTGATGGCTACCACCACGGCAACGACCGTCAAGACCGTAGCAAGCCGCTTTTTTCGCCGGATCGTTTCGATCAGTTCAGCGTAATCACTCGATCGAACGGGTTTACTCATACCATACAACTCCTTTACTTAGGCTTTCTATGGTATTACAGATTATAGTACTTGTCAAACTCAGCGGGGTGCGGGATCTTCGCCATCTCGCGGCTTTCCGCGCGCTTCGCTTTGATGAAGTTACGCAGCAATTCCTCGGGGAACACGCCGCCTTCGGTGAGGTACGCGTAGTCCTTTTCGAGGCAATCCAGCGCCTCGTCCAACGACACGGGCAGACCCTGAAGTTTCGCCTTTTCCTCTTCGGGCAGGTGATACAGATTCATATCGTACGGGCCCCAGCCGTTGGCGTGCGGGTCGATCTTGTTCTTCACGCCGTCCAGACCCGCCATCAAAATGGCGGCGTAACAGAAGTAGGGGTTGCAAGTCGCATCGGGGTTGCGCAATTCAAAACGGCGTTTGTCGGGGCTCTTGGCATACGCGGGAATACGAATGACCGCACTGCGGTTGGACGTAGCGTAACCGACCGTCACGGGTGCCTCAAAACCGGGAACCAGACGCTTGAAGGAGTTGGTGCTGGGGTTGGTGATGGCACACAGCGAACCGATATGCTTCAGGATACCGCCGATGAAATAGTGCGCAGTCTCGCTCAGGTGCGAATAGCCGTTATCGTCGGAGAACACGGGCTGACCGTCCTTAAAGAGGATCATGTGCACGTGCATACCGCTGCCCGCCTCACCGTAGATCGGTTTCGGCATAAAGGTGGCACTCTTACCGTCTTTGAGCGCGGTGTTGTGACTGATGTACTTGATCATCATAGTGGCGTCCGCCATGTGCACGACCTCGCCGAGTTGCGGCTCGATCTCGTACTGGCCCGATGCCGCCACCTCGGGATGGTGGTAGTTGATCTCAATGCCCATTTCCTTCATCAGCATGCACATCTCACTGCGGCATTCATAGGAAGTGTCGAACGGTTTCGCGATATGGTAGTTCTTCTGCTTCGGCACCACCACGCCGTGACCTTCGTTATCGGCATTCCAATACGATTGCTTCGCATCCACGGTAGCGCCGATATAGCGCCCCTCTACGCTCCAGGTCACGTCGTCAAACAGATAAAACTCAAACTCGGGCAGGATCTTCATCTCATCCGCGACGCCGCTCTCTTTCATATACGCGACCGCCGCCTTGATGATGTTGCGGGGATACTGCGCGAGCGGACGGTTTTCGGGCGTATCAATGATCATCGCGTTGCCCGTCATCGACAAGGTCGGGATGGTGCAAAACGGGTCGATCACCGCGGTATCGGGATCGGGAATAAACACCATATCGCTCTTCTCCACCACGGCGTACCCGTAGTTCGACGCATCGAAACCGATGCCGCTCTTCATGGTGTCTTCCGAAAAGTTTTCGGCGGGAATGGTGACGTGACGGTACTGACCGTTGATGTCCACCATCTTAAAGTCCACCATCTTGATGTCATTTTCTCGGATCATTGCGAGAATATCCGCAACCGTTTTTGCCATATACACTACCTCTTTCGCAAAATTATATCACAGATATTATATATCAACGGAAACACTCTTGTCAACTATATGTACCGCGCGGTGTCATGCGAAGCCTAAACACACGATGATCCTCGTGTCTGCTTTACGACACGTTTACCGATTTAGAGAAACGGCACTAAAAATGGGGGGTTACATTTTCCTCTTTGACAAAAAGAGTGGACTGTGCTATAATATTTATGTCGAACAGCCGCAGTGCGTAGAATCACGACGAGATTCTATGCACTGCTTTTTTGCGCTTCGGCGTAGTTTTCAGGCAGCTTTTCTCCGATAAAGACTCCTAACATTCTTTTATATTTGGAGGCTTTTATGAATCAAGAACAAAACTCTCAATTTTTGGGGAAAGAAAAAATTTCAAAACTGATGCTGAAATTCTCTATTCCCTGCGTGCTCTCACTTCTTGTCAGCGCTTTGTATAACATCGTTGACCAAATTTTCATCGGCAATAGTGAACTTAGTGCTCTCGGCAACGCTGCCACCGGTGTTGTTTTTCCGATTTTCATTATTGCACAAGCGTTTGCGTGGTGTTTCGGTGACGGTTGCGCCGCTTATCTGAACATCTGTCAAGGTAAGAGAGATACCAAGAACGCCACGCAAGCGATCGGTACAGGTATCGTCGTTACTCTCGTATCTTCGCTTGTTTTGATGACCGTTTTCTTCCCCTTCAAGACACAACTTTTGACGCTGTTCGGTGCTTCAAAAAACAGTCTTGGCTATGCCGTTGAATATTTTAATGTCATTCTTGCGTTTTTCCCGATCTATATGCTTTCCAATATGATGAACGCTGTTATCCGTGCTGACGGCAGCCCGGCTTGGTCGATGGCTTCTATGGTAGCAGGCGCACTCACCAATATCGTTCTGGACCCGGTTTTTATCTTCGGAACAAAATGGGGTATGTTCGGGGCGGCGCTCGCTACCGTCATCGGTCAGACCGTTTCCTTTATCATTACCCTTGTGTATTTCTTCCGCACCAAAACTTTCAAGCTGACTATTACGAGTTTTATTCCGAACTTCAAAGCATTCAGCGGCGCGTTGCAGCTTGGCGCATCGTCCTTCATCACACAAATGACCATTGTTATCATTTCGCTGGCATGTAATATTCTTCTTGCCCAATACGGTGCGATGTCACAATACGGCGTAGATATCCCGATTGCCATTATCGGTATCGAAAGCAAAGTGTTTACGGTCGTGATCAACCTTGTGGTCGGTATCGTTCTCGGCTGTCAGCCCATCATCAGCTATAATATGGGCGCAAAGA
>CAZESL010000016.1:157-27612 GCA_964515215.1 uncultured Eubacteriales bacterium | reverse complement strand
GCGGTATTAGCAGTCGTTTCCAACTGTTGTCCCCCACTGAAGGGCAGGTTGCTCACGCGTTACTCGCCCGTCCGCCACTAAGATAGACAAGAATCAACCAAAGCGTCATCAGCGTCTATCTCCGTTCGACTTGCATGTGTTAGGCATGCCGCCAGCGTTCGTCCTGAGCCAGGATCAAACTCTCTAAAAATGGTATCTAAAGCGTTGAACGCTTCAAATCAATTCTTAGAGCTTTGTAAGCTCAAAATTACGCTTGCGCGTGTTTTGTCGGTCTTTCACCGACTTGAACCGTCTTCCGGTTACTTTGCAGGAGTCGTGCTCCTGCGAATTAACGGGTAGTGTTTTGTTCTACTTTCGTCTTTACGTTGTTTAATTTTCAAGGTCCTTTGCGACCCCCGTTCCGTGGGGTGCCTGAGTATAATACCAAAACCCAATCGATTTGTCAACCCCTTTTTTCAAATTTTTTTCGATTTTTTTCAATTCACTTGTTTTGTCACAAAACGCCGAAAAGTGCCGCGACAAACTGTGCAACTTTACCAACAAGAAAGCGTCTGTTCTCCCATATTCGAAGAACAGACTCTTTTTACAGTAAATATTACCGTTGTGTGATCAACATATCGTCGGTTTCGGACACCCAATACGCCGCCGGTATGGCACAGATATATTCTTCGTAAAACATCGTCATACCCGTACTTTCATATATCCGCCGTCCTTGCTCGGTTTCGTCCGCCGCCAGCAGGAAACGGTAGAACGGCACACGCAGGCGGCTCATACTGTCGGGGATATATTGCAATTCCACACTCAGGATCTCTACCTCGTCGTTGATCCAGTCGCCATCCGCTTCCTCGCACATCTGCCGCAACGTTGCCTTCGCTTCCTCCACCGACAGGATGGGGTAGTCACCCACCGCTTCGTAATGCTCCGCAAGATACACGGTGTAGGACCACAGTTCCCCTTCGTACACGTAGAAGGAAACACTGTTCAACCATTTTGCCGCTTCGTCTTCGACCGCTGCGTCGTATACGTATGCGTGGAAGGTTATCTCGTCTGCCGCTTTCCAGCCCGCGCCCTCCGGTCGACGTTCGCGGTTACCGTTGTTCAAACGCAGGGTCGGCTCTTGCATATGCGCAAACAACTGCGGACAATGGGACAGCACGCGTTGCAGCCATTCGTCCGTCTCTCCCATCGCCAGCGGCTGCTGTAGCCACAGACCGATGGAATTATGTGTGCCCAGATCGTCGAACGGCGGTGACACACTGTAGCGGAATTTTTCGCCCTGTGCCTGCGGCAGACCGCCGTATTCCGAAAAGGTGATCGGTGCCGTGAGCGTATCCCCCGCCAAAGAAACGTACCGCTCGATGATCGCTTGCAGTTCCTCTTCCTCGTCAAATTCTTCGAAATCCACCGTGTACACGGGCAACACGGCGGGAGCTGCGGCAATACTTTTAATTTGCAGTTCCGCCAGCGAAAAGGCGGTGATCTCCGGTGTCATGCCCGCCCCCTCCGTCGTGGCGTTCATACGTCCGTCGCTTGTGAGCAACGGCAGACCGTCGGGCGCGGTCGGCGCGGTGGCGAACCCCGTCGTGGTCGTGGTTGTCGTAGTAGTAGTCGCAACCGCCGTTGTCGGTGTCACGGGCTGTACGGGCGGTGTATCACGCCACGCACGCATCAGCCCCGCATACCCGAGCACACCAATAACCACCGCCGCGGCCGCCGCGAGCATCCAGCCGAAAAGCGGTCTTCTCTGCTTAAACGGTGTTGCCGCCGCCACCATGGCTTCGTCCACTTCACCAATTGCTGAAAACAATTGCCGTTCCGTCATACCGATACTCCTTCCTTTTCCAAAAAGTTGCGCAAGCGTTCCCGTTGGCGGGCGAGCCGCATCTTCACGGTGCTTTCCCCGCACCCGAGCCCTGCGGCAAGTGCGGCAACGGAATCGCCGTACCAGTACCGTCGCAGGAACAGGCGGCGGTACTCCTCCGTCTCCTCGCGGAGAAACGCCGTGATGAGCGATGCCGTGTGTGCGCTGTCGAACGCCTCCTCCACCGTGCCGCCCGCGACTTCGCACAGTTCCGGCAACAGTTCCAGCATCTCGCCGCCGCGCTTTTTCGCGTTACGGCGGTCAAAGCGGTCGAGTGCGATATTGCGGGTCACACGACCGAGATACGCCGTGAGCGAATGCGGGCGCGCAGGCGGGATCGCGTTCCAGAGTGCCAGATATACGTCGTTCTCGCACTCCTCGGTATCCTCCGTATTGCCGAGCAGATTGTACGCGATGCGGCGGCAAAGTTTGCCGTATTTTTCCCGCACCGTATCGATCACCCGCTCGTCCCTTGCCCAAAACAAGGCTATGATACGTTTGTCTTCCATCACCTCACCCCTTTCGCCCTATAAGTAGGAAATTTCAGGTATCGGTCACTATATATTATAAGATTATCATTATATATTGTCAACGCAAAAACGAGACCGTCACATCATGGAAAACCACAACGGGAAACTACACTACGTGCAATTTCCACTACCCCTCAGTCGGCTTTGCCGACAACTCCCCTGACAAGGGGAGCCTTGGGGCTGGTGCGATTTTCTTAATGTGACAGTCTCGTTTGGAGGGAACTATTTCTGCGTGATAAATCGATCGTTACTGTCCGCCGTCCAGTAAGCGGGCGGCACGGCGGTGACGTACACCGCGTAATACATCGTCAGCCCCGTTTCGGCACGCAGCTCCGACATATACTCGGCACCGTCCGTCGTTACCAGAAAGCGGTAGAGCGGCACCCGCAACCCGCTCGCGCTGTGCGGCATATAGACGAGTTCGGTGCTGAGGATCTCATAATTCTCGCTGATGATCGTATAGTGCGGATAGTTCTTCAACGTTTCGCACTGCTCCCGCGCAAGGGCGGTCGCTTCGGATACCGACAAGATGGGATAATCACCGAGTTTTTGATAGTTATCTTCGAACATCACACAAAACGCGGTCAGTTTGCCGTTCTCGATCACAAGCGATACACCGTTGAGCCAGCGCGCCGCCTCGTCTGCGGCGGTGGCGGCATCGTAGATGCGGGCAAAGAAACTCACCGTCTCCTGCGCTGCAGCGGGCGAATCGGTATATTGCTTATTCCACCAACGACTGCCGTTCCAAAGATGCAACGTCGGTTGCGCCATATCGCGGAACAGCGCGGGGCAATATGCCGTCACCTGCGACAGCCATTGGTCGGGCGTGCCGAGCGTGATCGGCTTGATCAAAGCCAGTTTAAGGTAGTTACACTCGCGGCGGTTGAGATAATAGCGGAATCGCTCACCCGTGGCATTCGCACTCTTGCCGTCGTCGTATATACCGCTGACAAGGGTATCGTCCGTCAATATCACGAAATCCTCCACGATGTCGGACAACGTGTCCTTTTCGAAGCACTCCTCGGTCACGGCGTACACCGGCAGGACGGACGGTGCGGTGGTGATGCTTTGCACCTGCAACTCCCCGAACGAGTAACCGAGCACGAAATCGACGTATCCGTTTGCGCGATCGGTCACGACGTAGCCGTCATCGTTCAGCACGGGCAGGCCGTTCGGCATCGTACCTTTCGTGACCGGCACGGTGGTGGTGTCGCCCTTGGGCGTCGTCGAAGAGGCGGTCGTAGTCGTGGTAGAATACGGTGAATATTTGCTCGTCGCGGTCGGATAGTCGTTGCCGTTCCCCACGATCTGTGTCACCGTATCCGTAGTGGTGAGCACCGTGGTAGTAACGACGGTATCGGATCCCGTCAAGCGCGTGGCGGTCGTGGTGAAATTGACCGTCGTACTGTTCACCGTAGTGGTGGCAGTTGTGGTAGGCGTTACGGTAGTTGTCGCGGCCGTGGACGTGCTCTCGGTGGTGGTAGCAAAAATATAGGTCGTGGTATCCGCGATGGTGGTAGGCAACTTTTGGGTCGTGGTATCCGTGATGGTCGGCCGTTTTGCCGTACTTTCCGTCGTCACGACCGTCACGGGCAGGGGCGGCTTCACGGGCGGCGCGTCCCGCCACGCGCGCAACACGCCCGCGTAGCCCAACACGCCGACGACCACCGCCGCAGCCGCCGCCAATAACCACGCGTTTACGGGTTGACGCCGTTTGGGCGGACGTGCCGCCGCCGCGATCATCGACTCGTCCAGATCACCGAGCAATTCAAAAAACTGTTCTCCGTTCATACCGACACTCCTTCCTCTTGTAGATATGTGCGCAAGCGCTCACGCTGACGGGCGAGACGCATCTTTACGGTGCTTTCTCCGCATCCGCTCGCATCGGCCAGCGCGGCAATGGAGTCGCCGTACCAATACCGCCGCAAAAACAGCCAGCGATATTCGGCAGTCTCTCCCTGCAAAAAGGCGGTGACGAGCGAGAGGGTGTATGCACCGTCAAAGACATCTTCCACCGTATCCCCCACGACCTCGCACAGTTCGGGCAACAACTCCGTAAGTTCACCGCCGCGCTTTCGCGTGTTCCGTGCGTGAAAACGGTTGACCGCCAAGTTGCGGGTAATACGTCCGAGATAGGCAGAAAGCGAATGCGGCCGTGCGGGAGGGATCGCGTTCCAAAGCGCTAAATACACGTCGTTTTCGCACTCTTCCACATCCTCGGCGTTGCCGAGCAGGTTGTGCGCGATCGAACGGCAGAGTTTACCGTATTGCCCCCGCACCACGGTGAGCGCCCGCTCGTCCCGTGCCCAAAACAGATCTACGATGCGTTTATCCTCCATCGCTCTCCCCCCTCGCCCTATAAGTCAAGAAAAACGTCGGTCGGTCACATATATAATAGAAGTATTTGAAAGAATTTGTCAATAAGGAAAAACCGCCCGCCTTGCCGTGCGGCAAGACGGGCGGGCACCGTCGATCAGTACGTCGTGGTCGCAGTTGTCGTGGTGAGGCCCGTATACACCGTCGTGGTAGTAGACGGTTCCGTGAACAGCGGAAAGACGGATGCCGCAAAGATACGCTCGCTGTGAGCGGGATCGTCACCAAAGATAGCGTCCACGAATTCACCGCAGGTGTATTCCTCCCACGTAGCGTGCAAGGGTGCGGGATGGTCCAACGCTTTCTCCCACCCCATTGCCTCAATATACTCCTCACGGGTAAGGCCGCAAAACGCCACAAAGGTGAGAATATTTGCCTCTTCCCCCTTGTCGCCGTAGGCGGTGTAATACGCATTCCATTGTTCTTCGCCGACGTATTCGATCAACTCGCCGTTCACACGGTGATACTCCGGTTGATGCACCTCACACACTCCGTCGAACAGATAGACGTCTTCCGTTTCGGGATATTGCAACGTATCGGCATCGAACACCCACGCCGTCAGTTGGGCATCGTCACCGTAGATCGCGTTCACAAACTGTCCGTAGGTATATGGTGCGTTGGGATGATGGCGCAAAGCGGTCATCTCCAATTTGTCTTCCTACCGCATCGCTGTGATAAACTGTTCGCGGGTGATGCCAAAATACTCGACGAAGGTCACGACGTTGTGTCCCTCGCGGTCGTACGCCTGCAAATATTCGTCAAACTGTTCGTCGCTCACCAAATCGAGCAACTCGCCGTCAATACTGTGATAGTCAAACGAGTGTACCGTGCACGCATTTTCGTCGCCGCCCATGCCGTTCGGTTCGGTGGTGGTCGCGGTCGCCACCGTCGGGGCGGGATCCACCGCGGGCGGTCGTTGCCGTTGCCACTCCATCAGCCCCGCATACCCCAGCACGCCGACGGCCACCGCCGCGGCCGCCGCAAGCAGCCAGCCGTATATCACCTTCGACCGCTTCTTCGGATACACCGTCCATACCAAGTCACTTTCCAGATCCCCGATCGCCAAAAACAGTTGTTGCGAAGTCATACTACCACTCCTTCCGTTTGAAGATAGGCACGCAAACGTTCCCGCTGACGGAACATTTCTATGATGCGATTCTCCTCCATACTCATCGCCCCCTTTCACCCTTACAGTAAGAAAAAATTGTCAAAGGTTACGCCGAAAAATAAAAAATAAGCACCCCTCTCCGCCGCGCTTCACGCGCCGCCTCTCCCCAAGGGGCGAGGCAAGAGACAGGGTGCTTTTGTTCACTTACTTTGCGTTATGCTCTTTTAAGGCGCGTTCCGCTTCCCGCTTCATATCACGGCGGGCGGCGTCGTCACGCTTATCGTACAATTTCTTACCGCGGCAGAGCCCGACTTGCACCTTCACCCGCGAGCCTTTAAAATACAGCGACAGCGGAATAAGGGTGTAGCCCTGCTGCTTCGTGAGACCGAACAGACGCATGATCTCCCGCTTGTGCAACAGCAGGCGGCGGGGGCGCAGCGGCTCACGGTTAAAGATATTGCCTTGCTCGTACGGCGAGATGTGCATACCTTTCACAAACATCTCCCCGTCATCCACCGTGCACCACGCGTCCTTCAGGTTCGCCCCGTTTCGGCGGAGCGACTTCACTTCGGTGCCGCACAGTTCGATCCCCGCCTCCAACTGTTCCTCCACGAAATACTCGTGATAGGCTTTTTTGTTGGTGGCGATGGTCTTGGTTTCTTTTTTCTCCATTACAGTTCACTTCGTCCTTCCAGCGAATGGCGCAAGGTGACTTCATCGGCATATTCGAGGTCACCGCCGACGGGAATACCGTACGCCAAACGGGTGACCCGCACCCCGAACGGTTTCAATAATTTTGCAATGTACAAGGCGGTCGCCTCCCCCTCCACGGTGGGGTTGGTCGCCATGATAACTTCCTTCACCTGTTCGTCCGCCACGCGGGGCAACAACTCTTTGATACGCACGGCATCGGGACCGATACCGTCCATCGGCGAGATCGTGCCGTGCAACACGTGATACAACCCGTGGTAATCGCGGGCGCGTTCCAGCGCCATCACGTCCCGCGCATCCTCCACCACGCAGATGGTGGAACGGTCGCGGTTTTCGGCGCGGCAGACGGGACAGGTATCCCCATCGGTCAGGTTACAGCACACCGCGCACTCGTGAATATGTTCGCGTGCATCGGTGATGGCACCGATAAATTCCGTCGCAGTGGCCTTATCGGTATTCAAAAGATAGAATGCCAAGCGGCAGGCACTTTTATGCCCGATGCCGGGCAAACGCTCCAACTGCTCGATCAGCCGTTCAAGCGGGGCCACGGTATACGCCACGACAGCTCACTCCTCAATCCAATTAACCGCTGATCAAAACAATCCGGGCAGGCTCATACCACCCGTGATCGCGCCCATCTTCTGCTCGGAATCCGCCGCCGCCTTGCGGATCGCCTCGTTCACCGCGGCGATGACCAGATCGGTCAGCATCTCCACGTCGTCGGGATCCACCGCATCGGGCTGAATGGTGAGTTCCTTCAACTCGTGTGAGCCGTCCACCGTGGCGGTGACCATGCCGCCGCCCACCGTGGCGGAATAGGTGGTCGCGGCCAGTTCTTCCTGCACGCGCGCCATATCTTCCTGCATCTTCTGCGCTTGCTTTAACATACCCTGCATATTGGACGGGCCGCCGCCCATTCCCTGCGGTAATCTTGCTTTCATATCGGTTTCCTCACTTTATATATAATATACCTTTATTCCTCGGTCACGGGTACACCGCGCTCACGGCTTTCCCGCAAAAAGGCAGTCAGCGGGTCGGTCGTCTCCTGCACGGCGGGTGCCGTGCGACGCAGACCGAAGCGATACTGCTTACCCGTCACGTTTCGCACCGCCGCTTGCAACTTGCACTTGTGTTCCTCTTGCGTGACCAAGCCGCGGAACAGCTCGTTATCGGTGCAGATGATCAACTTATCCCCCTTCACGATGGCGGACGAGCCGAGCAACACGCCGTACAGCGGCATACAGTTCTGGCGCAGATCGTCCATCACCTCGTTCCAACGGGTGAACGGTTCCTCCGCGGCGTTGTCCTCTGCCGCGGGGGCGGACGCCGTCGGCATCGGCGGGGTTTCCCGTACCGGGGCGGGAGTTGGTGCGGGCGCAGGCACGGCTGCGGCGGGTGCTGCCACCGTCACACCGCTGCGCAGCGCATCTTCCAACGCCTTAATACGGCGAAGCAACGCCTCGTTACTCACGTCCAGCGCAGGGATAGCAAGGCGCATCAGCGCCATTTCCATCTCCACACGGCGGGAGGCGCCGCCGCGTAAACGCTCCAGCGTGTTTTGCAGGGCATCCATGCAGTGGAGCACGGCAGGCAGTTCGTAACACGCGGCTTCTTCCCGCATACGTGCGAGTTCCGACGCTGCGGCGATCACCAACGCTTCGGCGTTCTTCACGCTTTTTAAGATCATCAGGTTGCGGTAGAAATCGATCATTTCCACACACAGCCGTTCCATATCACACGAAGCGGCATACAGCCGATCGAGCACCGTCAGCGCCGACGCGGCATCACTGCCGCGCACCGCCGCCGACAGTTCGTACAAATAGTCGCGCCCCGCAAGCCCCACTGCGGCAGACACGACGTCCGCCGTGATCTCCTCCGAGCGGGAGAGGCATTGATCCATCAGCGACAACGCATCGCGCAGAGCGCCGTCCGCCAGACGGGCGAGCAGCATCGCCGCATCCTCGGTCATGGTGATAGATTCCTTTTGTGCGACATCCAAAAGACGCGCCGCAATGTCCTCCGCGGGGATGCGCCCGAAATCGAACCGCTGACAACGCGAGAGAATGGTCGCGGGCAACTTGTGCACTTCGGTGGTCGCCAAAATGAAGATCACGTGTTCGGGCGGTTCTTCCAGCGTTTTGAGCAGTGCGTTGAACGCACCCGCCGACAGCATATGCACCTCGTCGATGATGTACACGCGATACTTCGCCGACACGGGAGTGAAGCCCGCCTCCTCCTGCAGATCGCGGATGTTGTCCACGCCGTTGTTGGACGCGGCGTCGATCTCCACCACGTCCAGGATCGAGCCGTCGTCGATACCGCGGCAAATTTCACACTCCCCGCACGGGTTGCCGTCGTGCAGATCGAGGCAGTTGACCGCCTTCGCCAGAATTTTGGCGCAAGTGGTCTTGCCCGTCCCGCGCGAGCCGGTGAACAGATAGGCGTGTGCCAAGCGGTCGGTACGCAGTTCGTTACGCAAAGCGGCGGTCACCGTCGGCTGACCGTACACGTCATCGAACGTCTTCGGCCGCCATTTGCGATACAGCACCTGATACAAGGCTCTCTCCCCTTTCGAAAAAATGCGTGCTCTTGGGCATACGGACAAACCGGTTACCTGCGGCGCACGGAGCCAACCGCTTAATGCTGCTCGGTTCCCCGCCTGACATGGTTCACAGCGGTCCATCGCACAGGACCGATCCATCCGTATGCCCCAAAGCACGCGATGATAGATATATTATATACGCATTCCGAGAAAATTGCAACTGTTTTTTGCAGAAAAACACGCGGTAAAAAGCGAATTCGCAAACCAAAGCATTCCCCCTTGTCTCCCCTTGTCAGGGGAGGTGATTTTCGCGCGATATAATCGCGAGAAAATCGGAGGGGTAGTCTCCTTACAACACAAAGGTCCGCCTTCCTCATTCGAGGAAGGCGGACCGGTTACGAACTTATCCCATGAACTGCACGGGGATCAGTGCCATATCGTGGTGACCTTCAAAGGTGATCTGCAAAATTGCGATATTCTTTGCTTCCACCGTCTCACCCGCAGTGATGGTAAAGTCGGTGTTGACGTCCCACCAATGCACTGCTTCGAGCATGGCGGTCTGCCGTCCCTTGACCGACCAGCCGTCGGGCAGGATCCAGCGGAACTTCATACCTTTCTGACCGAGGAACTTGTGATGCACGCGCAACTTGATGTGCCGTTCCTCCAAGGGGGCAATATCGGGGGATTCCACGTAGCGAACGGTGTACTGTGCCAGGATGGATTCCGCCGCAAACTCGTAGCTGTCGGGTTCCAAATTCGGCGCACCCCAACCCTCACGCAACCAATTCCAAGTCGCCTCGTCGCGTTCGGTCTCGCCGTCCACGACCGCGACCTGACGACCGTACAGGGTCACGGGAACGAGTTCCATCACGCGGTCGGTCAAGTCGGTGCAGGTGTAGGGCACCATAAAATGCTCACGCGAGTTCACTTCGTTATACGTCTTCAGCACCGCGGTCGCAAGCGAGCAGGTGATGATCTCGTCACCGATGTGTTTGCACCAGTCTTCGGGCAGAATAGCGGTGCCGTACATAATGCCAAGCAGGGAACCCGCCGTTGCCGCCGAGCAGTCGGTATCGTCGCCGCAACGCACCGCGATCAGCAAGGATTCCTTGAAATCGCCCTTGCCCCACAAAAGACCGATCAGCGCATAGCTGACGTTCGCGGGTGCCTGGAACCACCCCAGCGCGGGATCGTCCAGCGCCATCTGGGTGATGATATTGCGGGTCTCAAGCCACGTTTTGCCGCTGTCAAAGCACTCGGTCACGGTGTTCACGAAACGGAACATACGGCAACTTTCGGGAATGTGGCGCAAACCGATGTTAATGAGTTTACGCAAATCGTTTTCGAAAAACGCCGCCGATTCCATCGCCGCCACGAAACGCGCGGCATACGTGCCTTCGCCGCGGCCGTGATCCACGCCCGAATCTTCGGTCGCGAATTTCACCGCCTGTGGGATATCGCCGGGGCACAGCGTCGCCCAGATCTCGGTGCGGATCCACGCACCGTTGGAGTTGCGCCATTCCTCGTTGCGGTACTGTCCCGACACGGGCGGGATCAACCCGTCCCGCATATTTGCTTTGCAACGGCCGTATTCCGCCCAGAAGGGGGTGATGTATTCCAGCCAATATTCGCCGAGCAGGGCGGCGTTGATCTTCTTCGGGCCGACGTCCGCCATCGCAAGCAACCACACGAGCTGCAAGTCGAGGTCGTCGTTCGGCAAGGGTTTGCCCGGCGGGGTGGTCATGCCGTCCACCTCGATGACACTGCGGGTGTTCTCAAACGGCGTGCCCAGCGTGCCGCCGAGGTTCTTGCCCATCCAGCAGGCGTAGATCTTGTCGCGCAGTTCGGCGCGGTTGATTTTCATCATAATACATTCCTCCCTTTGACTCTATTGTACAAGAAAAAGGGACTTGTGAACAAGTCCTTTTCCCGTTGGATATTTAGGTTATTCCGCGAATTTGCGTGGGGAGACGCCGTGCCGCTCTTTGAAATGACGGTAAAACAGTTTCGAATCGTTGTACCCGCACTGTGCCATTACTTCGGCAACCGTTATGCCGCCGGCTTCAAGCAGTTGTGCCGCGCGGTCGATGCGGCGGCGCTTCAGGTATTCCGAAAAACTCTCACCGCACGCGTGTTTCAGCAAGCGGCTCAGGTGGTCGGCACTGTAAAAGCCCTGCGCCGCGAGTTCCCGCAAGGTGAGTTTTTCGGTAAAGTGAGTATCGATATACTCCAGTGCTTCCCGCACCACTTCATTCACCGTTTCGGGGGTGTCTTCACCAAGCTTGCGTACCATCCACACGAACAGCATCTGCACGCCGCCCCGCAGTGCCGGCAGATAATCCGCCCGCCGCTCGCCGTATTCGGTGAGCAGGATCTCCACCAAGCGGTCGGCACGCACCCGCTCTTCCCCGCGAAAACGCACGCACTGGGCGGGCCATTCCCCCTCGCCCGAAAACTCGCGCAACGCGCAGTAGCGAAAAATGTGGGTAATACTTTCGGTATCCATCAACTTCTCGCTGAAAAAGGCGGGTTCCAGCAAAATATCCACGTAGGTCATCGGCTCACGCGTCGTGATCTCGTGTTCCTGCCCGGGGTCAATAAACAAAAGGTCCCCGTGCTTCACCTCGTACACCCGCTCGCCTACCCGCTGAGTACCGCCGCCCGCCAGCACGTAACACAACTCCACGAATTCGTGGCGGTGCGCGGGACACACGCCGTCCTCCGTTTTACGGCACAGGCGTATCTTTTCACACTCGGCAATCTCGTTTTGCGTACGGTACAGCATCTACTCACCACCTTTGGAATGCGGGAATTCTCTTTTGCCTTCTCATTTTATCATTTCACGCGCGTTTTTGCAAGAGTACTTGACATTTTTAGCCTTTTTGAGTATCATATATTTTGTATTATTATGTAAAGGAAGTATCCGCATGCAAAACAGTGAAAAGACCATGGAAAAGGTCGTTGCCCTGTGTAAAGGGCGCGGCTTCGTGTATCCCGGCTCGGACATTTACGGCGGTCTCGCCAACTCCTGGGACTACGGCCCCTTGGGTGTGGAACTGAAAAACAACGTCAAAAAAGCGTGGCTGAAGAAGTTCGTGCAGGAAAGCCCCACCAACGTCGGACTGGACAGTGCCATTTTGATGAACCCGCAGGTGTGGGTGGCGTCGGGTCACGTGGGCGGTTTCTCCGACCCGCTGATGGATTGCAAGGATTGCAAATCCCGTCACCGCGCGGATAAACTGATCGAAGATTTCTGCGGTACCGCCGCCGACGGCTGGTCCAACGAGCAGATGATGGACTACATCCGTGAGAATAACATTGCCTGCCCCGATTGCGGCAGCCATAACTTTACCGATATCCGTCAGTTCAACCTGATGTTCAAGACCTTCCAGGGTGTCACCGAGGATGCGAAGAGCGAACTCTATCTCCGCCCCGAAACGGCGCAGGGCATCTTCGTGAACTTTGCGAACATTCAGCGCACCACCCGCCGCAAGATCCCCTTCGGCGTGGCGCAGGTGGGCAAAAGCTTCCGTAACGAGATCACCCCCGGCAACTTCATCTTCCGCATCCGTGAGTTTGAGCAGATGGAGCTGGAGTTCTTCTGCAAGCCCGGTACCGACCTCGAATGGTTCCGCTACTGGAAGGATTTCTGCCGCGATTGGCTCTTAAACCTCGGTATCCGTGAAGAAAATCTCCGCTTGCGTGACCACGACCCGGAAGAACTCGCGTTCTATTCCAAGGCGACCACCGACTTCGAGTTCCTGTTCCCGTTCGGCTGGGGCGAGCTGTGGGGCATTGCCGACCGTACCGATTACGATCTGAATCAGCACAGCGAGCATTCGGGCCAGAAGCTCGACTACTTCGACCCCGAGACCAACGAGCGTTACGTGCCCTACGTGATCGAGCCGTCGCTGGGTGCCGACCGCGTGGTGCTGGCGTTCCTGTGCGATGCGTACGACGAAGAAGTGGTGGATGCCGAAAAGAACGATACCCGTGTGGTGATGCATCTGCATCCCGCACTGGCACCCTTCAAGGCCGCGGTGCTCCCGCTTTCAAAGAAACTGAGCGATAAGGCGCTGGAAGTGCATCAGATGCTGACGAAGCATTTTATGGTCGACTTCGACGATGCGGGCTCCATCGGCAAGCGCTATCGCCGTGAGGATGAGATCGGCACGCCGTTCTGCATCACCTACGATTTCGACAGCGAGAACGACGGCTGTGTCACCGTGCGTGACCGCGACACCATGCAGCAAGAGCGTGTGGCGATCGCCGACCTCGTGAACTATTTGAACGAAAAGATCGCATTTTAATGCATAGGGCTGTTGTGTGAAGGCAGCGTTGCACCGGGTTGAAGGGTGCCTTGGCTCCCCTTGAAGATGCAAGGGGAGCTGTCGGCAAAGCCGACTGAGGGGATTTGAAGAATGAGTACGCAGTTTCCACAACCCCTCCGTCTTTTGCCTTCGGCAAAATCCACCTCCCCTTACACAGGGGAGGCAGAATCTGACCCCTTCCGTTCGTGCTGACCGTCTTCGTCATAACAGCCCTATATTTTAAAGGAGAGACCACACTATGATGGATAACTGGACCGAACTTACGATATCGGTGCCCGTCGCGGACACCGACCGTGCGGCGGATATCGCCAACATGACGGTGCCGTACGGCTTGTATATTGAAGATTACAGCGACCTGGAAGAAGGCGCACGCGAGATCGCACACATCGATCTTATCGACGAGGATCTGCTGGCGCGCGACCGCACCCGCTCGCTCATCCACGTCTATTTGGAACCCGACGTCAACCCCGCCGAAGCCCTTGCCTTTTTGCAGGAGCGGTTGTCTGCTGCGGGCATCGACAACGCACTTTCCACCCGTACGGTGCGGGAAGCGGATTGGGCGAACAACTGGAAACAGTTCTTCAAGCCTCTGCCGGTAGGCGAAAAATTGCTGATCCTCCCCACGTGGGAGACCGACGAAAACAAGGATGGCCGTGCGGTGTTGCACATCGACCCCGGTATGGCGTTCGGCACGGGCGGGCACGAGACCACCCGCCTGGTACTGGAAACGCTGGAAAAGACGGTCAAAGCGGGCGACCGCTTTCTGGATATCGGGTGCGGCAGCGGTATTCTCTCCATCGCGGCACTGCTGTTCGGTGCCGCATCCGCGTTCGGTGTGGACATCGACCCGCTGGCGGTGAAGACCGCCGTGGAAAACGGTGAACTCAACGGTATGACCGCCCCGCGCTATGAGATCGTGGAGGGCGACCTTGCCGACAAGGTGACGGGGCAGTACGACGTGGTCGCCGCCAACATCGTGGCGGATGCGATCATCGCCCTTTCCCCCGCCGTGCCCGCATTTTTGAAAGCGGACGGTGTCTACGTGGTGTCGGGCATCATCGACGTACGCGAACAGGACGTGGTAACGGCCCTCGCCGCCTGCGGATTTACGGTAGCCGAGCGATATGAGCAACGCGGTTGGGTCTGCCTCGTTTGTAAACGGTAACGCCGTATGATACACGAGAGCGTATACGCCGCCGTTGCGGCGTACCTTGCCGAACATTACGTTGCACCTCGCGTTATGTCGCCGCGGTTTTACGGCACGGCGGCAAAAGCACAGGCCGCACCGCCCGACGAGATGTGCGCGTGTATGCCTGCCCCGTGTGCGCACGATTTGGACGAACGTCTCAGGGAGTTGGACGAGAGTTTCTCCGAAATGTTACTGCGTAAAATTGACGAACGCGGTATGAGCGATGCGGACTGCTACAAAAAAGCAAACATCGACCGCAAACTATTTTCGAAAATTCGCGGAGATAAACACTATAAGCCGTCGAAACCCACCGCCTTAGCCTTTGCCGCGGCGTTGGAACTGTCGCTTGCCGAAGCCGAGGAACTGCTCAAAAAAGCGGGCTTCGCCCTCTCCCACAGCAACAAATTCGACGTAATTATTGAGTATTGTATCACCCACGGCATCTATGACATTATAGAGATCAACGAGATCTTGTTTGCGTTTGACCAAAGTTTACTGGGAGGATGTTGATATGCTGACCTTCATCTGCTACCCCAAATGCACCACCTGCCAAAAGGCAAAAGCGTGGCTGGACGAAAACGGCGTCGCATATACTCTCCGCGATATCAAGGCGGACAACCCCACCCGTGAAGAACTCGCCGCGTGGCACGCAAAAAGCGGATTGCCGCTTCGCAAGTTTTTCAACACGAGCGGACTGCTTTACAAATCGCTGGGACTGAAAGAGAAACTCCCCGCGATGAGCGAAGCGGAGATGCTCGACCTGCTCGCGACCGACGGCATGCTTGTGAAACGTCCCCTGCTTGTCGGCGACGGTTTCGTGTTGGTGGGTTTCAAAGAGACCGCGTGGGAAGAAAAGACGTGAGAATATGCAGAAAATCATTGCAAACAAATTAAAAGAGATCGAAGAAAAAGAAAACGTTAAGATCCTGCACTGTGTAGAATCGGGCAGCCGTGCGTGGGGCTTCGCCTCACCCGACAGTGATTACGACGTGCGGTTTATTTACCTGCGTTCCAAAGATTTTTACCTGCGCCTTGAGAAGACACGGGACGTTATTGAGTGGCAACTGGACGATACGCTGGACATTAACGGATGGGATATCCGCAAAGCGTTAACTTTGCTTTATAGTTCCAACCCCACGCTGTTTGAATGGGATATGTCACCCATCGTTTATCAAACGACCGAGGAATGGGCGCGTATCTCCAAAGTCTTACACCGCTATTTCGTCCCCAAATCGGGGTTGTATCATTATTTGAACACCGCCAAACGGAATTACACCGAATCCTTCAAAGGCGAGACCGTACGGCTAAAGAAGTATTTTTACGTTCTCCGCCCGTTGCTTGCCTGTAAATGGATATTGGCAGAAGGCACACCCCCGCCGATCGTGTTTCGTGAACTCATGGAAAAGTTCCCGGAAGCCGCGATAAAGGAAGATGTTGAGAAGTTGTTGCACATCAAGATGAACACACCGGAGGTCGGTGAAGGTACACGGTTTGAACGCATCGACGCCTATATTGAGCAAAGCATGGCAGATATCGAAGAGACCATCAAACGGTTACCGACCGCGCAAGATCATGGATGGAACGACTTGAATACACTTTTCCTGTCCCTTATAGAATAATTTGTCGCTTGTGAAGCGACCTGCCCTCTCTTTCGTTGGTGTACAATGAGTACAACAAATGAAAGAGAGGGTTTTTCGTATGACAAACAACGTGACGGAATTGGTATTCATTTTGGACAGAAGCGGTTCGATGACGGGACTGGAGAGCGACACCATCGGCGGCTTCAACGGCATGATCGAAAAGCAGAAGAAGCAAGAGGGTGTCTGCTACGTCTCCACCGTGCTGTTCGACCACGAAAGCGAGGTGTTGCACGACCGCATACCGCTCAGCAACGTGCCGCCCATGACCGCGCGTGACTACGTCACGCGGGGCAGCACCGCTCTGCTGGATGCACTGGGCGACGCCATTCACCACGTCGCCAACATCCACAAGTACGCGCGGGCAGAAGACGTACCCGCGCACACCCTGTTCGTCATCACCACCGACGGGGAGGAAAATGCCAGCCACCGCTATACGGGTGAGCAGGTGAAAACGATGATCGAGCATAAAAAAGAGGAAAGCGGTTGGGAATTCCTCTTCATCGGTGCAAACATTGACGCGGTGGCGACCGCCGCCCGTTACGGTATCGATAAAAGCCGTGCCGTGGAGTATCACGCGGACAGCACGGGCACCAAAGCGGTGTACCGTTCGGTGGAGAAGGCCGTGTGCGCGATGCGCGAAAGCCGCCCGATCGCGGCGGATTGGAGCGACGAGATCCAAGCCGACCACCGTCGCGGGAGAGAGTGAACGATTTTGCCCCGCCGCAGGCAAAAAGACGGAAGGAGTTGGTATACCCTTGAAACTCCCTCAGTCTCGCTTCGCTCGACAGCTCCCTCAAAGAGAGAGCCTTGAGGTTGCTCGAACTTTGTGCGTTCATTCTCGGGAACATCGCCGATAAGACATCGACAAGCAGGCGTTTCGGGCGATGTTCGGACAGCCCCCTTTATGACAAGCGCCTTTCGAAGTCAAGTGAATATCCACCAAAACAAATAGAGAGAATGCTTATAAAAAGCGCATTCTCTCCATTTTTCTCTATGACCCCCGCCGTACGGCGGGCTTTTTTCGTCCGTTTTACTTCTTCGGGAATGCGTTGATCTTCTTCACCGCGTACTGCAATATCATACGCGCATCGGTGGAATCGACCTTGCCGTCACCGCTCACGTCCGCCATGTTCAGATCCAATCGGTCGCCCGTGATCTTCTTCACCGCATATTGCAACGTCAAGCGGGCGTCGGTGGAGTCCACGACTTTGTTCGTATCTACGTCACCGAGAGTCCCCTGCGGTTTGGTGGTCGTCGTGGGGGTCGGCTCCAGCGACACCTTCCAACGAAGTGCCGACGGCATCAACCCTTTGTCGATCATGCTGCTGCCACGCGGGTTATCCTCTTCCCACTGCATCAGCGTCTTACATCCCATAGCGAGTTCGAAATCCTTTGCCGCGGCATCCAGAATGTTGAAGTCCGCCTTAAACAAAACCACGGGGCCGTCGAGGAACTCGGAACCGTCGGAGGTCATAAACCCAATATACACCTCACCCGCCGCTTCGTCCTCACGAACGACCTTACCGGGCATCTGCGACAGTTTGCCGAGCGTCTTTTTGTCCACGATGAGATCCAAGGCGTTCGCGGGGTATTTGAAGGTAAACTCACCGTTCAGCACGTAGTAGTCGCTGTAGTCGCAGGTGACCGTCACCGTCGCCTTGCCGTCCGCGACGAACACTTCCACGGCGTAATGTTCCGCACCGACCGCGGGATCCAGGGGGATCGCCGTGGTGGTGGAATCGTTTTTCGTAGTCGTCGTAGTTGCGGTGGTCGTGATCACGGTGGTGGGCACTTCGGCCACCGGCTTTTCGAACTCCACTTTGTTCGGCACGTCGTTTTCCTGCTCGAGCACGTCCACCTTTTCACCTGCCGTATCGCCGGCGGCAACCAAAGTTTCGGTGTTCATTTCGATCTCGATCTCTTCGATTTCGGGATGGCGCGCACGGAACGGCAACACCAGCATGGTCACCCAACCGTCGGCAAATTCCGCGCCGTCGGTGGAAATGAACGCCAAACGTACTTCACCCGTCGCCGTGTTGATGCCGACTTCCGCCGCAGGCAGAGGAGTCAAAGTGTTCGCGGGATCGATCGGGCCGTGTGCGCGGTCCTCCAACAGCAGTTCCCACTCCTCGGTATCGTAGGTAAACAGGAACTCACCGTTGAGCATAGTGAAATCCGACCAGTTGCAACGCACGGTGACGTAATAGACGTCCCCTTCGCGTGCCGCGCTGATGGAGTAATAGGTGGGTGCATCCTCGCCTGCCAACGTCGGCAGACCGATCGCCAACACACCGATCAGCAAACAAATGCTGAGTAACAGAGAAAGTGCTTGTTTCTTCATGATCCATCTCTCCCTTTATTCCATATTTCCCGTGACCGCCATCAGCACCGCCAGTGCCGCGACGGGCGCGGTCTCGCACCGCAAGATGCGTTTGCCCAAGGTAGCGATCGCCGCGCCGCCATCTTCCAGCACGGCAATTTCGCGAGGATCGATGCCGCCTTCGGGCCCGACCACCAGCGAAAGCGACGCGGTATCCCGTCCTGCCAGCGTGGCAAAAGGCTTGCCCCCGCATTCGTAACACACGACGGTGTTTTCACCTGCCAACCGTTTGGCGGCGGCGGCAAATGAGATAGGCTCTTCCACCACGGGCAGAATGCCGCGGCCGCTTTGCCCGGCAGCTTCGTCCGCAATCTTTTGCCAACGCACCGCTTTTTTGGCGGCTTTTTCGTTAATGACCGCCACCGACCGTGCCATCTGTACGGGCACGATACGCACAGCGCCGATCTCCACCGCTTTTTGAATGATCCATTCCATTTTGTCCGCTTTCGGCAGACCTTGATACAAAGTGACCGCACAGGTCGGCTCGCTCTCACTCGGAGTGCGGGATAACACCTGCAAGCACACGTCTTCACCCGCGAAGTCCCGTATCTCACACAAACAATCGGTTCCTTTCCCGTCGCACAGGGTAAGCGTCTCCCCCACCGCCATACGGAGCGAACGGCGAATATGGGAGGCATCCTGTCCCGTCACGGTAAGGGTCTCCCCTTCCACCGACGGCACGAAAAAACGCGGCATATCAAACCACCCCCGTGATATCTTTGATCACTTCGCCCGCCAGTATCAATCCCGCCGCACCGGGCACGTAGGACACGCTGGCCGGGGTACGGCGATCGTCGGTCCCCTGCGGTATACGCGGTGTCTCTTCCGAATACACCACCCGTAACCGTTCCACGCCGTGAAGTTTCAATTCCCGCCGCATCACGCGACAGAGCGGGCATACTTTCGTCTTTCCGATATCCGCCACGCGAAACGCGGTAGCATCCAGTTTGTTGCCGCACCCCATCGCACTGACGAGCGGCACGCCGTGTGCCTGACATTCCACCGCTAGGCCGACCTTCGCCTTCACGGTATCCACCGCATCCACGACGTAATCACAGCCCGCGATCAATCCCACACCGCTTTCGGGCGGGAGATAAAACAGCGTGTGCGCCTGCACATCGCACGCAGGATTGATATCCCGCACACGGGCGGCGATCACTTCGGCTTTGCTCTGCCCCACGGTGGAGGTGAGCGCACACAACTGACGGTTGCGGTTGGAATCGGCCACCGTGTCGCCGTCCACCAAAATCAGCCGTCCGATACCGGCACGCGCCAGCGCTTCCGCCGTGTACGAACCGACACCGCCGAGCCCGAACACCGCCACCGTCGCTTTTGCCAAACGCGCTGTCGCCTCACTGCCGAGCAACGCTTCGGTGCGCGACGTCCATTCCTTACACATACGCATTCAGCCACGCGGTGACGTCCGCGGAAAAGTACCACAGCACTCCCGCGGCAACAGCCGCCGATATCAACGCAAACGCCCATGCAAGCAACGCGCCGCGGGCATAATTTTTCAAGCATACGCGCGTGGTGCCGCCCAAAGCAAACACCAGCGCAAACACAAGCCCCACAAGCGGGATCATAAACAGCAACCCATACCCCAAAAAGCCCCACGCACCGAGCGGTTTCAGTGCGGGCGGCAACTGTGTTACCGAAAGCGGGATCTCAAACCGCTTTTCCTCCGTCACGGGCGGGGCGGGGGGAGCGATAAACTGCGGGTGGAACTGCGGTGCACCCGATTCACTGTGCGAAACGACGGGCGCCGACTCACCGCACGTCACTTCCGCTGCGGCACACTCGGCACACAGCGTACCTTCTTCGATCTCTTTCAAACAATGCTCACAAAATGCCACGGCAATCGCCCCCTTTATGTCCTATCTATTTTTACTATACTAAAAAGAATCATATTTGTCAATCACACGTTCGCGGGCAGGGCGGTTACCAACTCACCCATATAGGCATCGTAACTGTACTCCACGAGCGTCAGTTTACCGTCTTCATATTCAAACCGCGTAGCGGACGCGTTGGCTGCCCACGGCACGTCTTTCACCGCTTTTTCAAGGCAGTGTGCCGCCGCCACCCGAATGGGTGTCGCGTGAGAAAACAGGAACACCGTCTGTCCTGCGTGCTGTCGGCCGATGCGGCGAAGCATCGCAACCACGCGCTCTTGCAGATGCATCACGCTTTCTCCGTTCACACACTGTGCACGGTCAATGTTCTCGCGCCACCGCTTGTAGGCAGTGGGATACACCGCATCGATCTCCTCAAACAGCATAAACTCCCAATCACCCGCGTCGATCTCCCGCAGATCACGCTCGGCGATCACGGGAAGCCCCACCGCCTTTGCCGTGTGTTCCGCCGTGTGAAAGGCACGCAACAGATCGCTCGCATAGACGGCATGGCAGGGAATGCTTTTCAAATAGGTTGCCGCACATTCCGCCTGCGCGTGGCCGAGCTCCGTCAGATCCCAATCGCCCTGCCCCAAAAAGCGCCCTTCCAAATTCGCCCGCGATTGCCCGTGGCGAATCATATATAACGTCGTTTTCATTTGTATTCTCTTTCCTTTCGCGATGCCGCGTCTTTGCTCGGCATTACCTCAGCAACAGACACGCCCCGGCATCCAATGTGACCGTCGTATCGCACGACACGAAACGATCCTCTGTGGGAACGTAACGGGTGAGAGTGTCCGCCTCGACCGTAAAGGTCTGCGCACGCAAGTGGCTCTTATTGACGAGCAACACCGACCCGTCGCTGTAGCACCCGCACACGGCGTCTCCCGCAACGCCGCGTACACCGCCGTGTTGCAACGCCTCGTTCGCTGTATGCACCACCCGCTCGCAGTCAAGCCCGAACAGATGGCGACCGAGCGGCAACAGCCATTGGGAAATGGCTTGCACGTCGTAATAATGCTGATACTTGTTGCCCTCGGCATCCACCATCGCGTTGTCCCATCGCCATGCATCGTCGTCCGCACCGACCGGCACCTCATAGGTGAAATACGACACACGGCGGAACCCGTACGCCAAGCACATCGCGGCCTCCCACGACAACTCGGCGCGGGTAAGGTTGCGATAGGGGCCGTGTTCGGTCAACAGCACGATCGCCATGGCATCCAACCCGTTTTCCCGTGCGTGGCGGCGCACCGCTTCGGCGTTTTCAAAAAAGCCGGGGCGGTCGTTTTCGAGATACGCATTTTCCAATATCAGATCGCTGCGGCGGTCACCCGTCGGCGTGAAATCGGGTTTCGGGCAATCGCGGCCTAAAAAATGGTAGTGGTCGTAACTGATAAAGTCCGGCCGCACGCGCGCCACAAACTCCGACAAATGCTCATCGTAGGTCGCGTTGCCGAGTTGTTCCGCGTTCGCGTAATTCGGGAACAGATTAATGACCGTTTCGCACTGCGGCGCGTGACGGCGAAATGCCGCCACCAGACGCCCGAGCGCATTGAAACGCGATGCGTGCGGCTCGTCCACCAGATCAAACCCGTTCAGCGCTTCGTACCCGCAGTAATCCTCACAGATCTCGCGCACGATGCGGTCACATTCCGCTTCGTCCGCATCCAGCGCCGCCCATACACGCCCGTCGCACACGTTCATACGCAGTCCCGCTTCGGCACAGCGGACGAGCGCTTTTTTGCACTCGTCGGGCGAGCCGCCGAGTTGCGTCAACGTGATACCCGACTCCGCGATCGCCTTGAACGTCGCGGGATCGTCGTACCGTGCGGGTCGCGGCCCGTAAAAGAATGTCAATTCGAATTGTTTCATACCATATCACCCCAAGAAAATTCGACGAATAGCCGCGATCTCCTCCGCGGTCACACCGATGGAGAGCAGATACCCCTCCACCTTCTGCTGCATCGTATCACCCGCCAGTCCTTTCAGACGGCCGATAAACTCGCTCATTTCATCCATCGACACACTGCCGTGATGCAGACCCGACAATTGATAGTCCTTCATCATACTGTCTTCATCCACACCGAGCAACGCCTCTAAAAGGTAGCAGACCGTACCCGTACGATCCTGCCCGTAGGTACAGTGCAGATAGACAGGGTAATTACTTTCGATCGCCAGATCGGCGAATATCGCCCGTATCTTCTCGGGGTTGTCAAACACGGAGGAATACATGGGCGACTCATAGTATTTGTGTGCCACACCCGCTCCGAGGGCGTCGGTACCGTATACGTTGTCGGTCGACAAACGCAGATCCATATCCGTTTTGATCCCCAACACCGACAGCATCGTATTCACACCGTCGGGCGTGATCGTATACTTCGCCTCTACCGCGCCGTCGATCTCGCAACCGCG
The DNA here is from genome assembly GCA_964515215.1 of uncultured Eubacteriales bacterium. Taxonomy (GTDB): domain Bacteria; phylum Bacillota; class Clostridia; order Oscillospirales; family Acutalibacteraceae; genus SIG588. Next base: position 4,643 of record CAZESL010000016.1, on the reverse strand, counting down.
ATACAGCAGTCCCTGCTTTACGCGTTTTTCCGATGCCGTTTGCCAACCGCCGATATCCCGCAGATTGTACACACCGTCCACCGTCAATACGCGCGGCGTATCCGCTGTGCGGAAGTTGCCGCCGACCGAGGCTGTGTTACCGTCCGAGAAGGTGATATCCACACGGTAGTAATACCGTGCCGCCGTTTTCAAATGGTAGACATCGACCGTGTTCTTATATTCTGTGGGAGTATACACCTGCGGTGAACTGAGGTCGGCATTTTCCGAAACGAGGAAACGCGCCGACGTGACTTTCACACCCTCGGGCAGTTCCGACAGTTCGTACGACAGCGTTACGGCAAGTCCCACATCCAAGCGGGCATCCGCCGCACGGTAGCGGTCGTACACCGTGCTCACCGACACGTCTGCCGCAGCATCCATGAATTCCGCCACAGCAGGGCCTACGATGGTCACGTCTTCAGCGAAATACGGGACGGCGATATGCAACGTCTGTACCGCGGTATTATCTCCGTTTCCCTGCGACTTGTCGGGATCCCGGCGATTCCATATACCCTGTCGATCAAGATACCCGCCGAGGAACAACAGGCAGATCACCAGCACGAGCGTGATCACCGTGTACACGATGTATTTCATATTCCGCCGCAACAGGCGCCAAAAGTTCCCTTTCTTATGCGGGTTGCTCTTTTTTCTTCGATGAGAGCGGTGATGACGGCGGTGATGATGGTGATGATGTTCACCGTGCGCATGGTGATGTGTGTGTTCCTGCGTATCGGGAGCCGCCTGTTCGGCTTCGGAACCGCTCACGGTTTCCACAACATCCTTTTCCGTATCGTTCACAAGGAATCCTCCTTTGATTGTTTTCTTTAGGGTTTAACTGCCCACCCTATGTTTAGGGAGACGAAGCAACGATGTAAGCATACCTTTTGTTGCTTCGGGATAGAGCATCCGTCCGAGCAACACTCCGATACCGCCCGTAAGTAAGACGATCACTACGCCGCAGAGCGCCCACCCTGCATAATGCGGAATGACCACCCCATGCAACAGCACACCGACCGCCGCCAGCACCGCCAGCACGGTCACCGTAACGGACAGATCGCGCAACAAGCGGCGAGTTTTGGCTTTCAAAATATATCGGCCGGAGAAAACGGTGTAATATACGGCTTTGAAAAAGGCCGCACACAGCGTGCCGATCGCCACACCGAGGAGGGGGTTCCAAAACACCAACACGAGCGATACCGTAAAGTTGATCGCCGCTTCGCCGTAAGCACCGATGCGGCTTTCACGCAGACGACTGGCGGCAATCGTGAGATACACGCAAGGCAAAGTCAAACAGTTCAGTGCTTCCGCCAACACCATGATACAGGCAAACAGCGGCTGAATATAATTCGCATCGCGTATTCCGGCCATATACAGGCGAACGAACGGTACGATCAGAATGGCGGCAGTACTGAAAAGTGTCACTGCCAAGACGGTGAGGATCAGCTTATACCGCCGATAGTTGCGGTAGAGTTTTTCGTCCTCCCCTTTCGCGATCATATCCCCGAACACCGCTTCCATACCGCCCACAAACGAGGTGGCAATATTGCGCATACTGAACACGATCAGATGATACACCGAATACACCGCCACCGTCTTCAAATCGGAAAACAGTGTTAAGATCAGCACGTCGGTGTTGTTTTGTACCACGTAGGCCACGTGTTGGGCGATACCCGTAAATTTGTTGGGCAATTCGGTACGTTCTTTTGTTCTGCGAATGGTGTAGTGCCGCTTCATATATAAGGTGAAGAAGAACGGCCGCAATACGAACACCAAACTGCTGACCAACTTGACACACAGAATACCGGCACCCGACTTTGTGAGCACGACGATCAGTAGCGTATTCAAAATATTGGTCACGATGTACGCCACGTTAACTACGTACTGTCGCTGATCGGCATAAAACAGCATAACGTTGGATATGCCGCCCATATATTCCGCAAACTTGCCCAAAGCGATGGCCAGTACCAAGAAGAAGGTGTATTGCCACGTGAAGACTTCTACGTTCGCGATCTCAAAATAACCGCATGCCAAGATCGCCGCATACACGGCAAATGCCGCACCGATACCGGTGAAAAATCGGCGAACCGCATAATATACACTGCTGATCTTCTCGTTATCCCGCTCAGCCAGCGGTTTATACAAGGCACCGCGCGCCACACTGCCGATACCGCCTTCCAACAAGACGATATAGGCCAAGAACTGAGCGATGGACGTGGTGGCACCGTAGGCGGCTGAGCCGAAAGTATCCACCATTACCCGAGGAATGACCATACCGCAAAGGGTGGCAACCAACTGATGTACCAACGTGCTGACCGCATTGATCTTTGCGCGTTGCAACCGTCCGCTCATATGCATCCCTCCCATACTTTCATAATAGGGTGAACAATCACCCTCGGACCGCATCGGAAAACAGACAGCACCTTTCGCTCTCTGTCTGCTTTCCGATGCGGCATAAGCGGGTGCTCGATACCCGAAGATATCGAGCACCCGCCTGTAGATCTTACTTACTCTGCGAGAGTGAGCACACCGTTGGCATCTGCCGTGTAGGTGCCCGCCGCGCACAGACCGTTGGTCTTCGCCGCCGTGATGGTAAAGGTCGCATTCGTGCGCAACGCACCGTGCGTACCGTTGTTGTAGTAGAGGTTGCCGTCTACTTCCACAACACCCATGTTATACGGAGCCAGACCGTCCGCACCGTAGTAGCGGCCGTCCATGATCACGTTGCAGAGGATATGACCGTTCTCGTCGAACCAGTAGTAGCCCTTCACCTTGCCGGTGTTGTTCACGTTCGACACGAGATAACGGCGATTCACCATGTACTTACCGCTGTCGCCGACATAGTAGAAATTGCCTTCGTACTCGACCAGACCCGCGTACGGAATACGCAGACCGTTCTCATAGTAGAAGCCGTCCGCATCGTAGATACGGGTCTCTTCCAACATACGGCCGTCTTCGTAGAAGGTGTACGCACGCTTCTTCGGCACCAAGCCGTTCAGCTTACTGATGAAGTAACGACCGGTGGTCACGTTACCGCCCGATTGGATGTAGTACTTCGCACCGTTCACTTCGACCAAACCGGCATACGCTTCGCTCATACCTTGGTCGTTGTAGTAACGGCCTTCGTACACGCCGCGCGTAAGGTTCAACTTACCGTCTTCCAAGAAGTAGTAGGTGCCCTTTCCGATGCCGAATTCGGTAGAACCGCTGATGGTGTAACGACCCGTCTTCACCGCACCCGTCGAGGTGACGAAGTAGTACGCGTCTTCCACCTGCACCAGACCGGCGCCGCCCTTCAGCTCGCCCTTGTAGTAGTAATAGCCGTCGATAACTTCGCCGAGGTTCAACGGAACGATCTTCGTGCCGCCGCAAACGGTACACACATATTTCTTTTCGCCGTTCGCTTCTTCAGTGGGTTCGACCAATACTTCGCCTGCATCCCATGCGTGGCCGAGAGCGGGAATCAAATTCTGCTTCACAATAACGTTACCGCAGACCGCGCAGTGACTACCCGCCATAAGACCGGTTTCGGTACAGGTCGGTGCCACGTAGGCATCGTCCACAATTTCACCGTGAGTGGTGCTGCGCGTTTCGCCGCACAGATCACACAAACTGTCGCATTCACCCGTCCAGTCGTGTTCATCGAAGCACGGCGTGTTGTAGTTGATCGTCACATTCGCCAAAGGCGCGTTGTTGGACTTCACAGCCACTTCGGTCCACTCGCCTGCCGTACCGACGAAGTAAACGGTACTGAGCGCTTCGCACTGATGGAAGGTGTTAGTCGAGATCGTCGTGGTGTTACGGGTGATGTACACCGTGGTGAGCGCGGTCGCACTACGGAACAAACGGGGAGCCGTAGCCTCAACCGTCTTGCCGATGTACGCCGTGGTCAGCGCCGTGCATCCGTTGAAGATCGGATACACATTCACGCCCGCCGACGTACAATTCTTGGCATTGTAATACACGGTGGTCAGTGCCGTACAATCTTTGAACGCATAGTTGCCGATGGTCACGATATCTTCATGAATGGTCACCGACGTCATGTTCGTACAATTGCGGAACGCGTTGTTGCCGATCGCCACCACGGGATAGCCGTCAATGGTGTCGGGGATGACCACGTCACCGTACAACGCGATGTTCACATCGGTAATGGTCGCCTTGCCATCCGTGACGGTGTAGGTATAGATCGTAAATTCCTTGTTGCACACATCACAGATCAAATTCTTATCGGCATCGGTGTGGCGCAATGCCGCCACCGTTTCCTGTGCCACAAGCACGTCGCCGCAGGTCGCGCAATGCTTACCTTCGGTGAGACCCGTCTCGGTGCAGGTAGGAGCCACCGCTTCGTCGATCACTTCGCTGTGACCGAGCGCCGCTACTACTTCCTGTGCCACGAGCACGTCGCCGCAGGTCGCGCAATGCTTACCTTCGGTGAGACCCGTCTCGGTGC
>CAZESL010000015.1:8105-27751 GCA_964515215.1 uncultured Eubacteriales bacterium | reverse complement strand
GGTAACGATTTTCAAAACTGCCGCCGTATTCGTCGGTACGCTTATTAAAGAATTCAATGGCAAACTGGTCGAGCAGATACCCCTCGTGAACGGCGTGTACCTCCACACCGTCCACACCCGCATCGCGGCAGAGTTTCGCCGTCTTGGCAAACGCTTCGATGATCTCGTGGATCTGCTCCACCGTCATTTCGGGGCACTCGATATCGTGCGCCCAACGGGAGGGTTGCGGCGAGGGAGATGCCAACTCGTGCGACGTGTCGATGATCGGTTTTACCAGTGCGCGGGTGACCTTGTTTTTGTGCAACGGTGCCACCAGTTCGGTGATCGCCCACGAACGGCCCATGCCCGCCGTCAACTGCACAAACAGTTTCGCGCCCGTCTTATGGATCTCCTCCATGAAGACCTTCAGTTCCTCGAACATCTTCGGATTTTGCCACAGCCATTTTCCCCAGAAGGTATCTCTGAGCGGCGCGATACCGGGAATGATAAGACCGACGTTATTTTGCGCCCGCTCCAAAAAGAGTTTCGCCGCCTCTTTATCGAAATGGCAACCGCCCAGTTCAAACCAACCGAACAGCGACGTGCCGCCCATCGGGCACATGACAATGCGGTTTTTGATCTCAACGTTACCGATCTTCCACGGGGTAAACAGCGCCCCGTAGGTGTTGTGTTCCGTTTGCATACGTTAGACTCCCTTCGTTTCCGTGGTCAATGGGCGCACCGCCCTGATTATGGATACGATTATAGCACGAACTTGTTGAACTGTCAACAAGTTCGTGCCGCACATTAAAGATCCCGTTGCTTCGTGTGCGAAGCAACGGGATCGGAATTTACGCCGTCAGCGTCTTTTGAGATCTGCCTTTGATCAACTGGATCACCAGCACAATACCTACCAACCCCAAGCCGATGAGGTCGGTCACGATGCCGGGATAGATGAGAAGCAGGCCGCCTGCCGCACTGAGCAGACGCTCGTACCACGACATATTACGCAGGAAGTAACCTTCCAATGCCGCGGATACACCGAATATACCGATAACCGAGGTGATGCAGATCGAAACCACGTCCCACGCCGTCGCATCAATAAACAGCATATTCGGGCTGAGTGCAAACACATACGGCACGATAAAGGCGCCAATGGCAAGTTTTGTTGCGGTGAATGCCGTCTTCATCGGGTTCGCCTGCGCGATCGCCGCACCGGCGTACGCCGCCAGTGCCACGGGCGGGGTCAAGTCGGCCACGATACCGAAATAGAACACGAAGAAGTGCGCCGCCAGATCCGGCACGCCCATCTTGATGAGGATCGGCGCACAGGTCGCCGCCATAATGCAGTAGTTTGCGGTGGTAGGCACGCCCATACCGAGCACGATGCAGGTAAGCATCGTGAGGAACAGGGCAATGATGACACGGTCGCCCGCCAACGTCAAAATACCGTTAATGAGCATGGTGGCAAGCCCCGTCATGGTGATGGTACCTGCAATGATACCCGCCACGCCGCACGCCACCGCCACGGTGATCATACCTTGACCACCCGCCGCGAGCGCTTCCCAAATGCGCTTCGGGGTAATGCGGTCTTCCTTGTTAAACAAACCGACCACGATCGCCGCCACGATGGCGATCGCCGCCGCGTACGCGATGGAACGCGAACCCGAACCGACCAGTGCAATAAGCAAAACCAGCGGCAGTAACAAGTACGATTGTTTGAGCAGAGGCAGAAAACGCGGCAGTTCTTCTTTGGTCAAACCGCGCAAGCCCTCTTTTTTCGCTTCCAGATGCACCGCGATAAACACACCGAGGAAGTACAGACACGCGGGCAGAATAGCACGCACCGCAATGCTGCTGTACGGCACGCCGATGTTTTCTGCCATCAGGAAGGCGGCGGCACCCATGATGGGCGGCATGATCTGTCCGCCCGTGGAAGCCGACGCTTCGGCGGCGGCGGCAAACTCGGGCTTATAGCCCGTCTTTTTCATCAGCGGGATGGTGACCGAACCGGAGCCGACCGTGTTCGCGACCGACGAGCCGGACACCATGCCTTCCAGGGCACTGGCAACCACCGCCACTTTGGCAGGACCGCCCGAAAAGCCGCCGACCACCGCATTGGAGATCTTAATAAAGAAATCCGCAATGCCCGTACGCTCCAAAAACGCACCGAAGATGATAAAGATGGCGATATACTTCGAGCAGGTGTTCACCGGCACCGAGAGGATACCCGAGGTGGTGGTGTAAAACAGTTTACCCACCAGGCCTTCCACACGCCGCAGAATATCGGGGTTACTGAGGCCCCAGAAGATGGCGTACACGATGAACGCGACCGCCACCGCAATGATCGGAATACCCACGCAACGGCGGCACAGTTCCAGCAGGCACAGAATGCCGATCGCACCGATCAGGATCTGGTACCACTCAAACTTGTTACCCTGCTGGATAATACGCACCGCATCTGCCGTGTAATAGAAGAAGGCGGACGAACCGATCACCATCAATACGATATCGTACCACGGCATATGATTCGCTTTTTGCATCCCCTTTTTGGCAGGGTAGATCAAAAATCCGATCAACATGATACAACCCACGAAACTGGAAAGACGCACCGCGTCCAACCACGTGGCAAAGAAGGTCACGTAAATGCAAAACAGTGAAAACACCGCCAGAATGCTGTTCACGACCCATTTGGCTTTGCCTTCCCACACGCGCGTATTGGATTCGCGGTCAAATTTTTTCATGACCGCGTCGAGATCCATCGGCTCTTCGGGCACGGTCGTCTTCTTTTTTGAGAAAAGCACAAACTCACACCTTTCAACGGAAAAACAGCCCGACAACTGCGACGGAATAGGCCGCAGTTGTCAGACCGTCCGAAATCTGCGTTATCGGGAATTAACCCGCGTTCACGTCAATACCCTTTTCCTTGAAGTACTTCGCCGCACCTGCGTGGAACGGCACCGTCAAGCCTTCGGTCGCGTTCTTAAGGCTCAGTTCCGCGCCCTTGGCATGTTCTTTGGAAATGGCTTCGATATTGTCGAAGATAGCGGCGGTCAGTTTGTACACCGCCTCTTCGTCGGCATCCGCACGCACGATCAGCGTCGCCTTCACGGTAACGGTGGTCACGTCGGCCGCCTGATTCTTGTAGGTGTTTGCGGGGATCTTGTAGACCGAGTAGAAGGTGTTATCCTTCATCAGTTTTTCCGCGATCGCACCATCGATCGGCACCAAGCGGGTATTCGCGTTGGTCATCGCGAGTTCGGTGATCGCGGGGGTGGGAGCGCCCGCCACGATGAACGCGGCGTCGATCTTGCCGTCCTTCAGCGCATCGGCACTCTCGTCAAAGTTCTGATACTGGGGTTTGATATCGTTCTCAGCCAGACCTGCCGCCGCGAGCACGTCCATCGCATTGAAGTACACGCCCGAGCCGGGAGCACCGATGGAGACCTTCTTGTCCTTCAGGTCAGCAACCGACTGAATTTCGGGGTTGACCGTGATGAGTTGCACCGCTTCGGCATACAGACCGGCCACCGTGCGGAAAGTCTCGATCTTGCCGTCCGTCTCAAAAGAGCGGGTGCCGTTCCACGCGTAGTGCATAACGTCCGACTGCACGGTGCCGAGCTGATAGTCACCGGCATCGATGCCTTGAATGTTGTCTTTGGAACCGCCGGTCGAGACCGCGTTCACTTTAACACCTGCGTTGTTGGTGATGTACTGGCCGACGATACCGCCGTAGGCATAGTAAGTACCCGTCGGGCTGCCGGTACCCATCGTCATAGTGGTGCCGCCGCTGCAAGCCGCCAGCGAAAACACCATGGCCAACACGAGCAAAACAGAGAAAATGCGTTTCATGTGTGTATTCCTCCTCGAAAAAACATTTTGTTATTTTACATTATATCAAAAGATGTTGCATATTGCAAGCAAAAAATAAATTCCCGCAATATTTTGTTGCAAACAGTTGCCGTCGCCGTGTGGTAGGGGCGTTTAAATCACACCGCAGGTGTGAATGTAATCAACACGAAGTGTTGTATGTAATCGCAACGTCGGTTGCGTATGTAATCAAGCCGACGTAATGCACCTGACGGTGATAACATGCACGCTACCGCATGATTACATTCCGCTAACGCGGATAACATACCAAGCGAAATTCCGAAACACAAAAAGGAAACAGCAATCGTTGATTGCCGCTTCCTTATTATTTTCATCGTAGATTAGAACAGTGAGGCATTGATCAATCCGCTATTTCTGCTATATATAGGATGACGTTTTCTTCCCCTTGCTCAAACTTCTCTACAATGTACTTTACTTTTAGATGTTGACCGTTTCGCGTAACGACTCCACCATGTGATGCCGCTTTGTGATAGCCATTCGTCACAGTATAGTCTGAATACTCAAAATACACCCCGTTGATTTCGAAATGCTCGGTATCATGTCCTTCGTATGGCATAGGATGAAATTTTTCCACATACCCCTCTACAACAAAGACGTCATTAGCAGTCAGTCTTTCTTTGTATTCTTTGTGCGATACAGATATTGCAATCGTTGACAGAAGAAACATCCCGATCCCTATCGGTGCGACAATAAAACCGACAATTTTGAAAAAGGAAGAAATAAAGCCATCCCAGCCTTTTTCTCTATCCCCCGATCTTATTATAAGTATCGAGTTATACAGAAACCCTACACCAACGAAAAGAGGAATAAGCTTGCGGGAGTGGAACGGTCACGGACCGTTCCCTACCGTCGTTTTGATTGACAAAAGGATGCAAATCTGTTACACTTCTAATCGTACCAGCCGCAGGACTTATAGAGCTAGCAGAATTCTGTGAACTCTTTCCTGGCGGCTGGTACTTTTTGACTCCGATAGATCGGGAAAACCCTTCTGCTTTACGTTAACTCACTTCTTTCCCGGCTCGGGAATACTCAATTTTAGCAAATCCACATTTTTACTATTGACTCTCTTGATAACATGGTATATACTAAATTCGGAAGTTGAGCGAGAAGCATCATGATTCGCCTTTGCGGCGTTTGTTGGTGTTTTTACGACCTCAGCTTCTGTTTTGTTTTGTGGGAAAGACGCGGGTGGAACGGTCACGGACCGTTCCCTACGATATGCACACCGTCGCCGTGCGGTAGGGGCGTGCATCGCACGTCCGTTTTGCGGCCGATTGCACAATGCAGTTCACGCGGTAGGGGACGGCGCCCTCGACGTCCCGCTATACGACCGATCACCCAATGCGGGCACCTGCCGTAGGGGCGGTGTCCGCTGTTTAGTGAAATCGTTCGCTTACGCTCGGTTGCCGTTCGTTTGCACGAAGTGCAACATCATTAGGCGTAAGCCTACATCGTTTGTGCGAAGCACAACTCCGTTTGCTGCAAGCAACATCGTTTTGTGTCCGCAGCGGCGGAATGATGTTGACGAAAAGTCAAACGATGTTTGCGGTCTCACCGCAAAGTGATGTTGTGTCCTGCGGACACAAACACAAAAACAGCAACCTTGCGGTTGCCCCCTCTGTGGTGAAGAGTTCGGCCGTGTCCGTTCGCAGAATGTCGGGAGAATGTGCGTTAGCACATTCTCGGGGACACGGTGCAGAAAGCCCCGATCAGCAGGGATTTCGACCGTGTCCGGTCGCCCTCGCTTACGCTCGGTTGGACGAAAGGCGCAACAGTCCCCCGGACTGTTGCTTTGTCGCTCACCCCTACGGGGCTTCGCTCCCTTTCGTGGTTCGAATCCCTCTTATGGGTGGGCCAAAAAACAAGACGGTGACCGTTGGTCACCGTCTTGTTTTTTGGCCCGCCCGGAGGGATTCGAACCCCCGGCCTTTGGAATCGGAATCCACTGCGATATCCAGCTTCGCCACGGGCGGATGTCTATGCCCGTCGGATGACGGGCATAGGTAGTATACACGAATTTACGTTGCTTTGCAAGTGTTTTTCAAAAATTTTCAGCGGAACATTTCGTGCAGTTCGGCATCACTCAGCACTTTTACGCCCGCATTTTGCAAAATTTTGGTGGCAACGTCGTTATCCGTCACACGCATAACCACGTAGGCATAGCCCTTTTGCGGGGTGATGAACGCATAGACGTATTCCAGATTCACCTCGTTGTCCGACAATGCCTGCACCGCTGCGGCGAACCCGCCGGGCGTGTCGTCCACCGCCACACCGAGCACTTCATTCACCGAGACCACACAATGCTCCGCCTGCAGCACCGACACGGCTTTCTCGGTATCGTTCACGATCATACGCAAAATGCCGTAATCGGTGGTGTCCGCCAGCGACAGCGCACGGATGTCCACACCGTTTTGCGCCAGGATCTGCATGATCTGCGCCAGTTTGCCCTTTTTGTTTTCCACAAAAACCGAAAGTTGCTTAATGGTCATAACGAACAGCCTCCTTACACCAATTTACGTTTATCGATCACGCGCACCGCTTTGCCTTCACTGCGGGCGATGCTCTTGGGTGCCACCAGATGCACCGACGGATTGATGCCGAGCATCGTCTTCATCGCACCTGCGAGCGCCTTTTCGAGTGCCGCCACTTCACGCACCGTGTCGATGACCTGATCGGGGTTCATCTCCACGTATACGTCGAAGGTGTCGTTGTTCTTCTCGCGGTCGACCACGATCTGATAGTTCGGCTGATAGCCTTCGCTCAAGAGCACCGTTTCGATCTGGCTCGGGAACACGTTGACACCGCGGATGATCATCATATCGTCACTGCGCCCCATCGGTTTGCTCATCTTGATGTGGGTACGTCCGCAGGAGCAGGGTTTGCGGGTGAGCACGCAGATGTCGCGCGTGCGGTAACGCAAAAGCGGGAACGCTTCCTTATCCAGCGCGGTAAACACCAGTTCGCCCTTGCTGCCTTCAGGTAGCACTTCGCCCGTATCGGGATCGATGATCTCCGCCAGGAAATGGTCCTCGTTAATGTGCATACCCGTCTGTTCCGAGCACTCAAACGACACACCGGGACCCGACGTTTCGGTCAAGCCGTAAATGTCGTACGCTTTGATACCGAGCGTTTCCTCGATACCGCGGCGCATTTCTTCGGTCCACGGCTCCGCACCGAAAATACCCGCCTTCAGCGGAATATCGTCGGGGCCCAGCCCCTTTTCCTTCAAGGTTTCACCGATGTACGCGGCATACGACGGAGTACAGCAGAGAATGGTTGCCGAAAGGTCGGTCATAAACTGGATCTGCCGTTCGGTGTTGCCCGACGACATCGGCAGGGTGAGACACCCCACGCGGTGCGAACCGCCGTTCAGGCCGGGACCGCCCGTGAACAAGCCGTAACCGTACGCCACCTGGCACACATCCTCGTTGGTGCCGCCCGCCGCCACGATGGCACGCGCACAGCAATCCTCCCACAAGTCCACGTCGTGCTGGGTGTAAAACGCCACCACGCGGCGACCCGTCGTACCCGAAGTGGACTGAATACGCACGCACTCCGAAAGCGGTTTGGCAAGCAACCCGTAGGGATACGCATCCCGCAGGTCTGCCTTGGTCAGGAACGGCAGTTTGTGCAGATCCTCAATGCCGTGGATATCGTCGGGAGTGACCCCTTTTTCATCCATCAGTGCACGGTAGTACGGCACGTTGTCGTAGACGTGGCGCACTTGTTTGACCAGTTTTTCGGACTGCAATTTTTTCAGTTCCTCTACCGGCATGGTCTCAATTTCTTTTTGATAATACCGTTGTTCTTCCACTGTTCTCATCCTTTCACGCGTTGTAACCGAGTTCAAATGCCTTTTTATTCATCTCGACAAAACGGGGTGCCACGCTCTTTTCGATCGCGGCGATCCATTTGTCGTGATCTACCGAGAAATATTTTGCCAGCCGCCCCATCAAAACGATGTTCACCGCTTTGGCAGAACCCGCTTGCCGTGCAAGCGACAACGCATCCAGCGCATCCACCTTCACGCCTGCCGCCGCCATTTCGTCCAACACCGTTTCGGGATAGGTCGCCGCACCCGTGATCACGGGCATCGGGTCGATCTGCTGGGTATTCACGATCACGGTGCCGCCCGTCTTGAGACACGGAAGATGCCGCGCCGCTTCCAGTTTTTCGAACGAAACGATGAAATCCGCTTCGCCCTGCTCAATGACAGGGGAATACACTTTGTCACCGAACTGCACGTAGGTGACGACCGAACCGCCGCGCTGACTCATGCCGTGCACTTCCGACACCTTTACGTCGTACCCTTCATCCACCAACAGGCGGCCGAGCAATTTGCTGGCAAGCAGAGACCCCTGCCCGCCGACACCGACGATCATCAAACGTACCGTGTTCATTCGCTCACCTCCCCGATCGCATCAAACGCACACAACTGTTCGCACACGCCGCAACCCACGCAAAGGGTAGCGTCGATATCCGCTTTGCCGTCCCGCATACGAATGGCGGGACAACCCAGTTTCATACACTTCTTGCAACTGCGGCACTTGTCCGCATCCACCGTGACGGGCGGTTTGGTCTTGACCGACTTCAAGAGCACGCACGGACGGCGGGAAATAATGACCGAAGCCTCGTCTGCGGCAAGTTCTTCCTTCAGCACCGCTTCGCACGCCGCAAGGTCGTACGGATCGACCACGCGTACGCGGCGGATACCCACCGCACGGCACAAGGTCTCCAGATCGATCTTCGCCGCGGGATCTCCCTTGATGTTGTAGCCCGTGGTGGGGTTTTGCTGATGGCCCGTCATACCCGTAATGGAGTTATCCAGAATGATAACGGTGGAATTGGAATCGTTATACGCAATATTCACGAGACCCGTGATACCCGAGTGCATAAAGGTGGAGTCACCGATCACGGCGACGGCGGGGTTTTCGTTGCCCGCTTTGTTAAAGCCGTGCAGACCCGACACCGAAGCGCCCATGCAAAGGGTGGAATCCAGCGCACACAGCGGGGGCTGGGCACCGAGCGTGTAACATCCGATATCGCCGATGACCGTCACCTTGTTCTTGGCCAAGGTGTAGTACATCCCGCGATGCGGACAGCCCGCACACATCACGGGCGGACGCACGGGGATGGCGGTATCCAGTGCCACGTGCTCTTTTTCGGGCAGACCGAACACCTGTGCCACCGTGCGCTGCGAAAATTCGCCGATGTTGGTAAACAGTTCTTTGCCTTCCACCTTGACGCCGATGGCGGTGCAGTGCGCTTCGAGCATACCGTCCAGCTCTTCGATCACCACCACGCGGTCCACGGCGGCGGCGAAATCGCGGATCAGTTTGGTCGGCAGCGGGTGCACCATACCGAGCTTCAGCACGCTCACCGATTCACCGAAGGTCTCGCGCACGTACTGATACGACGCGCCCGAGGTGATGATGCCGAGCGTTTTCTCCCCCATCTCCACGCGGTTGAAAGGGCAATCCTCTGCAAACGCGGTAAGCGATGCGGTACGCGCTTCCACCACGGGATGGCGCTTTTTCGCATTGCCGGGCATCATGATGTATTTTTCGGGAGTTTTGACGTAGGGGCGATTGGCGCGCTCGTCACGCGCACCCGTTTCCACAATGCTCTGCGCATGAGCAATACGGGTGCACATACGCAAGATCACGGGGGTGTCAAATTCTTCCGACAGACCGAAGGCCGCCTTCGCGAAAGCAAGAGATTCCGCCGAATCGGCAGGCTCAAGCATCGGCACCTTCGCCGCCACCGCGTAGTGACGGGAATCCTGCTCGTTCTGCGAAGAGTGCATACCGGGATCGTCCGCCACGCAGATGACCAAACCGCCGTTCACGCCCGTATAGGACATGGTAAACAGCGGGTCTGCCGCCACGTTCAACCCCACGTGCTTCATGGCACAAGCGCTGCGCGCACCCGCCAGCGACGCACCGAACGCGACTTCCATCGCCACCTTCTCATTCGGTGCCCATTCACAGTACATTTCATCGTACGTAGCGGCAAACTCGGTTATCTCGGTACTGGGTGTACCGGGATAACTCGACACCACGCTGCAACCCGCCTCAAACAGACCGCGCGCGACCGCCGCATTACCGATCATCAATTCTTTCACTTGTACTTCTCCTTTTCAGCGCATCTTTGCCGATACGTCTATTTTTACATTATACCATATATCTCTCGGTTCGACAAGCATTTTCTCCGCATTTCATCCGAATTAACGTGCCGAGGGCGATAAAATCTTCAAAATCATCTTGTAGATTTCCGTAAATCGGTCTATAATAGACGTGATAACCTTTGAAAGTTTGTCACTTTAAATCATTAAACCACTTGGCAATAAAAAAAGAGGGATCACTATGATTGTCGACTTTCACACCCACGCCTTTCCGGACGCCATTGCCGAAAAAACGATAGAAAAGTTAGCCGCTACCGCGCACACCGTGCCGCATCACAACGGGACGGTGGACGGTTTGATCCGTGCCGCGCAGGCAGGCAGAATCGACTGCTCAGTCGTGTTACCCGTCCTGACCGCACCGCGTCAGTTCGAGTCGGTCAACCGCTTTGCGGCCGCACACAACGGACAAAACGGACTTCTCTTTTTCGGCGGCATCCACCCCGACAGCGAACAGCCCGAAGAAAAATTGGACGCGTTACAAGCCATGGGTTTCAAGGGGATCAAACTGCACCCCGACTATCAAGGTGCCCGCCTCAGCGATGCGCGGTATATCCGCATCGTGCGGCACTGCGTACGCATCGGCATGACCGTCGTGACCCACGCGGGACAAGACCCGCTTTGTCCCGATGACGTGCACGCCACGGTAGAGGATATCGAACGGTTGCTGGACGGCGTTTACCGCGGTGACACCCCTGACCGCGCCGCATTGGTGCTGGCGCATCTTGGCGGTGCCGGTCAACTGGAAGCCGTGGAAGATCGCCTTGCGGGTGCCCCCGTCTACCTTGACACGGCATTTATGCTTGACCGCGTACCCGCTGAACAAGTGGTACGCCTGTGCCGTCACCACGGTACCGACCGCATCCTGTTCGCCACCGATTCCCCGTGGGGAGACCCGCGCACGTTCGTGCGTATCTTCCGTGAACTCCCCTTTACCGCCGAGGAACAGCAGGACATTCTGTGGCGTAACGCCGCAAGGCTTTTGGACATTATACCACCCTGTATGCCGCTTGACAATCCCTAATCGGCAAACGCTGTCACTTTCGTCGTTTTGTCGCTTTAGATCACAAAGAGTTGTGCAGTTTTACGAATGGCGGAAATTAATAATTTGTAAATTCCGAAAAAAGTTCGCATTTTCCTCTTGATTTTTTCCAAAATGTGGGTACAATAGGTTTTGGCACTCAAAGAAGTCGAGTGCTAAAACTGTCGAATAACAATGATTGGAGGCGTATCATTATGACGATAAAACCGTTGGCTGACCGCGTGGTCATTCAGATGACCGAAGCGGAGGAGACCACCAAGAGCGGCATCATTCTCGCCGGCACGGCGAAGGAGAAACCGCAGGTTGCCGTGGTAACGGCTGTAGGTCCCGGCGGCGTGGTGGACGGCAAGGAAGTCACCATGCAGGTCAAAGTGGGCGATAAAGTGCTCATCAGCAAATACACCGGCACCGAAGTGAAGGTGGACGGTGAAGAGTACACCATCGTCCGTCAGGGCGACATTCTCGCTATTGTAGAATAAGGAGGCAATACTCATGGCAAAAGTTATTTTGTACGGTGAGGAAGCGCGCAAGGCGTTGCAGTCGGGCGTGGATCAGCTTGCCAACACCGTAAAGATCACCTTGGGTCCTCGCGGGCGCAACGTGGTGCTGGATAAGAAGTTCGGCGCTCCCCTCATCACCAACGACGGTGTGACCATCGCGAAGGAGATCGAACTGGACGACCCGTTTGAGAACATGGGCGCTCAGCTCGTGAAGGAAGTGTCCACCAAGACGAACGACGTCGCGGGCGACGGTACCACCACGGCGACTCTGCTCGCGCAGGCGCTGATCCGTGAAGGTATGAAGAACGTGGCGGCCGGTGCCAACCCGATGGGTGTCAAGCGCGGCATTCAGAAGGCGGTGGACGCGGTCGTTGCGGAAGTGAAAGCCAATTCCAAGAAGGTCAGCGGCACCGACGACGTTGCCTCTGCCGCCACCATTTCCGCAGGCGATGCGGAGATCGGCCGCCTGATCGCGGAAGCGATGGAGAAGGTTTCGGCGGACGGCGTTATCACGGTGGAAGAGTCCAAGACGGCGGAGACCTATTCCGAAGTCGTGGAAGGTATGCAGTTCGACCGTGGGTACATCACCCCCTACATGGTGACCGATACCGATAAGATGGAAGCGGTGCTGGACGACGCGCTGTTGCTCATCACCGACAAGAAGATCTCGAACGTGCAGGATATCCTGCCGCTGCTCGAACAGATCCTGCAGTCGGGCCGCAAGCTGCTCATCATCGCGGAAGATGTGGAAGGCGAAGCGCTCTCCACCCTGATCGTGAACAAACTGCGCGGCACCTTCACTTGTGTCGCGGTCAAGGCCCCCGGCTTCGGTGATCGCCGCAAGGAGATGCTCCGCGATATCGCCACCCTTACGGGCGGTCAGGTCATCTCGGAAGAGATCGGTCTTGAACTCAAGGATGCGACCATGGCGATGCTCGGTCGCGCCCGTCAGGTGAAGGTGCAAAAGGAAGCCACCATCATCGTGGACGGCGCAGGCGATGCGGACGAGATCCGCGCCCGCGTGGCACAGATCCGCACCCAGATCGAAACCACCACTTCCGATTTCGACCGTGAGAAACTGCAGGAGCGTTTGGCGAAACTCGCAGGCGGTGTGGCGGTCATCAAGGTCGGTGCCGCTACCGAGATCGAAATGAAGGAAAAGAAGCTCCGCATCGAAGACGCGCTCGCCGCGACCAAAGCCGCAGTGGAGGAAGGTCTGGTCGCGGGCGGCGGTGTGGCACTGCTCAGTGCCGCCAAGGTGCTCGAAGCGATGCTCGAAACCACCGAAGGTGACGAGAAGACGGGTATCCGCATCGTGCTGAAGGCACTGGAAGAGCCCGTGCGTCAGATCGCACTGAATGCGGGTCTGGAAGGCAGTGTCATCATCGACAAGATCCTCACGGCGGGCAAGGCGAACTACGGTTTCAACTTTGCTACCGAAGAGTTCGTGGATATGTTTGCCGCGGGTATCGTGGACCCGACCAAGGTCACCCGTTCCGCTCTGCAGAACGCCGCTTCGGTCGCCGCGATGGTGCTGACCACCGAATCGTTGGTGGCGGATAAGAAGGAGCCGACGCCCCCCGCACCCGCCGCTCCCGCCATGGACGGTATGTATTGATCTGAATACGTAAAAAGCAATAAAAAAGGCAGTCTGTTTCGGTTGGAACAGACTGCCTTTTTTATTGTTCTTTACCGACGCCGAAACATCGGCTCCACGTCGAGCGATTCATCGTCGAGCAACACGGCACGGACGGGCGCACCGTCGCACCCTGCAATTTTGATCGGTGCGGCAAAGAGGAAATATTCCCGCTCGCACACGTCCGAGAGGTCTAACCCCTCCAGGATCAGCACGCCGCTGCCGAGCAGATGGCGATGCACCGCCTCACTGCGGTCAGCCGCCGCGACCGACGGCGCTTCCACACCGACCAAGCGTACCCCTGCATCCGCCAGCACGTACGCCGCGGAAATGTCCACCGTCATATCCCCTTTGAACAGCAAACGCTCGGCAGGATAGCGGGAAACGATACGTTCCGCCACGTCACCCGTGAGCACACCGTCAAAGCACACCACGCGGCAGGTGCCGCAACAGTGGGACAGTTCCACCGCGTCGATGCCGTCACCGTGCGGCACGAAATGAAGCGGAGCATCCAAATGGGTGGCATTGTGCGCACACAGCGACAAAGCAGACAGATTGCAGGTGTCGCCGAATTCCAATTGCTGTATCCGCGTCACCTTGGGGACGGGGTCACCGGGGTACACCGCCGCCGCAGTCAATTCACGGGAAATATCCCACAGTTTCATGTTGTTCACCCGTTTCCGTAGACGTTATATGTCGGTGAAATCAATATTGTCGTATGCAAAATCCAATTTTACGGGATTGTTCCCCCATGTTTCTTCTCTCGGTTCTCTACGTTAATAAGCGCCCGAGGAATTGACAACCCCTCCGAGTCGCCTCACGGCGACCCACCTCCCCTGTGTAAGGGGAGGCTTTAATTGCATAAGTTTTTAGTTGTTACGGCGTAGTAAGGGCTGTAGGTTTGTCAAGGAGGACATGGTTGCCGCCCCTACCGCATCATCTCAAAACAACGGCTTTCTCCCCGCGGTACAGAACGTCACAAAATACGCTCCCGGTGTGGAGTAGTCATACCCCTCCGGGCGAATCCGCTTTCGTTTCGGTAATTCCATTTGTATCATCCCGCCGTCGTCGCCACCGTCGTGGTGGTCGTGGTGGTCGGATTGGTGCCGTAGATCCCGCTGAGATCCAGCGTCGTTCCCGTCGTGGTGGATTCCCCGCCGATCACGCCGCCGTCGGGCGTGGCGGTGGTACCCTCTTTCACGTGTTCGGTACAGTAGTCGGGCATAAAGGACGTTTTGTACACACCCGTCTTTTTCGCGGTACAGGTGTTGTTTTCGCCCACCAACATACCCGATTCTTCACAGTAGGTCGCTTCCACGATCAACTCGCGGTTGATAAGGTCGGCTTTGACACCGCCGAAGCCCTTTTCTTCCGCCGTCAGGCTGTCGTCGCGCAGGGCGATCATCACCTTGTTCCAGAGCGAGCGCGCATAGCCCGTCTGCTTGCTGTTGAGCGCCTTATCGTAGTCGTAACCGAACCACGAAGCCGCCACGTACTGAGGCGTACCGCCCGCAAAATACACGTTGTAGTCACTGCCGCTGCTGCTGGTACCCGACGTACCCGTCTTACCGAAGACTTCCCAACCGCCGCGCCAATCGCCCGAGATGTTGGCACCCGTACCTTCACGCACCACGAGCTGCATCAAGCGGTTCATGACGTACGCACTGTCCTCCCCAATGACCCGCACGGGAACGGATTTCGCTTCCAGCAACACTTCGTCCCCTTGCTTTACGTACGCATAGGTGGAGGTTTCGCGGTAATACCCGCCGTTGCCGAAGATCTGATACCCTTCCGCCATTTCACGGCAGGTAACGCCCTTGTGGAAACCGCCCAGTGCCATCGCACTGTAATCCTTATCGGGTGCTTCCAACGTAAAGTTGAGTTTGTTCACCAAAAAGCTGTAACTTTCAGCGGGAGTCAACTTTTCCACCAGTTGTGCCGCCACCGTATTGAGCGAGCGTTTGAGCGCATACGCCACCGTGACGGTGCCGCGGTCACTCGTAGAGGAGGAACCGTAGTTAGGCGGCCACTTTTTACCGTTGGCCAACGTGATGGGCGCATCCGGCACGAGCGACGAAAAATGCACTAAGTTCTTATCGATCGCAGGGCCGTAACTGGCCAGCGGCTTGATGGACGAGCCGCACTGACGGCGGGCGTCGGTCGAACGGTTGTACAAACGGTCGCTGTCCTTTTCACCGCGGCCGCCCACCGTCGCCACCACGTGACCGTCATAGTCGATGACGAAGATCGCCCCTTGCGGATCTTGGTCGTCCGATTCGATGGAGGCGGGGAAATTGGATTCGTCGGCGTAGATCGCCTCCGCCTTCTTCTGCAGATCCACGTTTTCATACGAATAGATGGACAGACCGCCGCGATAGATCTTGGAGATGGCCTGGTTATAGGAATACCCGTATTTCTCCATCAGGTCTTCCGCGATCTCCTCCACCTGCAGGTCCACGTAATAGTCCTGCAACATGCTCTGCGAGGCGTAACTCTTAAAATGCAACTCCTCGTTCACCGCCTGGATGTATTCATCCTCGGTGATGAACCCTTGATTCAACATCGCACGCAACACGGTACGCTGACGGTCACGCAGGTTTTCGGGATGGGAGAAGGGATCGTACTTACTGGGGTTTTGGGTGATACCCGCAATGGCGGCACACTCCGCAAGTGACAGGTCTTCGATCTCCTTACCGAAGAAACTGTTGGCCGCCGCCCCTACGCCGATGACATTACGGCTGAGCGGCAGAATATTCAAATACGCTTCAAGGATCTGATCTTTCACGTCGGCTTTGGAGCCTTCCAGCATCTGTTCCATACGCAAAGCGCGCATGATCTCGGTGATCTTACGCTCAATGGTCTGGTCGGCCTCACCCGTAGACACTTTGATAAGCTGTTGCGTGATGGTCGAGCCGCCGAATTCCACCGACTGGAAGTGAAGTACCAAGTTAGCGGAAGCGGCAATGGTACGCCGCCAATCCACACCGTCGTGTTCGTAAAAGCGCTTGTCTTCGATCGCCACGACCGCGTGTTGCATATTCAGCGGGATCTCCTCAAGATCCACCCAGATGCTGTCGTTCCCTTCCAGACGCTGATGTTCCTGCCACGTGCCGTCCTCCGCCATCGTGTACACGATACTGGTCTCGTTGATCGACAGATCCTCCAGATCGGGCAGGCCCTCGGTGCCGTCAAAGTTCGCAAGGACGTACACCACCATCACCGACGCCACCACCGTAAAGGTGATGACACCGATGAGCAGGATCGTTATGATACATTTCAGCAACGCACCGATCGTCTTACCGATGATACGCACGGGCAAGCTTTTGAAAAACGCCGACACGGCATTCTTTCCTTTCTTCACTGGTATCGTCGCATCCTTTCCAAACCGTAGTTATCACTTTATTTTACCATAAAATCCCCAAAAGTCAAACCATAATACGGCGGGCGGGCATATTTTTCTGCCATGCGGGGCACACTTTTTTCAAAAACAGCAGAAAAAGGGGAGTTTTTGTATGCAAACACATCCGCTGTGGAAACGGTTTTACCTGCTCGTCCTCATTTTGGCGGTGGCAAGCGGCGTCGTCCTCGCGCTCGCCCGCCCCGAAACCCCCGCCGTCACGGGTGAGGACGCCTCCACCGTCAGCACCGCCGCCACGCACGCGGTCGTCGGCGTGTGGGAAGGAAGACTGGCGGTATTTTCACCGTCGGGCGATGAGCCGCGCACCGTGTACGACGTGTTCGTGTCCTCCCTGCCCACCGCCGAGCAAGAGGCGCTGCGGGTCGGTATTCCCGTATACAGCGAGACCGCCCTGCAACGGTTGATTGAAGACTATACGGGATAGCACAAGGTAAGTATACACCCATTTTCAAAGAAAGTCGTAACAATATTGTAACTATTTTGTCAGAAAATAGTGACTTGTATATTTTCCCGATATATGATATGATGTATATAACTATTGGGAGGAGAGTTTGTTATGACCTATTTGGATAACGCCGCCACCACCGCCGTCTGTCAAGCGGCGGCAGACAAGGCTTTGTATATGATGACCGAAGCATTCGGCAACCCCTCCTCCCTGCACACGGCAGGTATCACGGCGGAGCGCGAGATCACCGCCGCCCGCCGCGCGGTCGCCGCATTGATCGGCGCGCCTGCAGAAGATCTCATCTTCACCTCAGGCGGGACGGAGGCAAACAACCTCGCCATTCTCGGCGGTGCCGCCGCCAATATTCGTGTGGGCAAACATGCCGTCACCACTGCCATGGAACACGCAAGTGTATCCGCCGCGTTTGACGAATTGGAAAAGCAAGGGTGGGAAGTCACCCGCCTGCTGCCCGACGGTGACGGCATCGTCACCCCCGAAGCGGTCACCGCCGCCTGCCGCGCGGATACCGCACTTGTCAGCGTGATGACGGTGAACAACGAAACGGGCGCCCGCTTTGCCGTTGAGGAGATGGCACCCGCCGTGAAACGCATCGCCCCCCGTGCTCTCTTTCACACCGACGCCGTGCAGGCCGCGGGCAAACTGCCGATCAAAGCCCAACGGTGGGGCGTGGATCTTTTGACCGTGAGCGGGCACAAATTACACGCACCCAAAGGGGTGGGGGCTTTGTACATACGCCGCGGCGTGCGGGTGTTGCCCCGCGCACTCGGCGGCGAACAGGAGCGGGCACTCCGCGCCGGTACCGAAGCCGCGCCCGCCGTTGCCGCTTTCGGCGCCGCCGTCGCCGCACTCCCCCCGATGCAGGAAACGCACGCGCGTTACGTCGCCCTGCGCGACCGTCTCGTCGCGGGATTGTCCGCTTTCCCCGAAGCGCGGTTGCATTGCCCCGCCTCTCACGCGCCGTACATCGTGAACGTCTCCTTCCCCGGCTTGCGCAGTGAAACGCTGCTGCACTTTTTGGCGGAACGTGAGGTGTTCATTTCGAGCGGGTCTGCCTGCTCAAAAGGCAAGCACAGTGCGGTCTTGCGTGCGTTGGGTCTTCCCGCGGCAGAGATCGACAGCGCCCTGCGCATCAGTTTTTGTCACACCACCACCGAGGACGATATCGACCGCTTTCTCACGGCGATGCGGGACGCGGTGGATACCCTCACCCGCGTGGCGGCGTTTCGCCGTCCCAAACGTTAAGCAGAGGAGGAACAGCGTATGTCCGACCGTGAACAAGAGTTTTTGAACGACCTGCCGTCGGTAGCGGATGAAGAACTGGACGAGGCATTGGCGTTTGTGGAAAACCTGCAAAAGCAGGATGCCGTCTCACTGGAAACGTTGGCGGAAAAAGCACCTGCGCCCAAACGCCGCCGTCGCCGTCGCCCGCTCGATGCGGTCATTCCGTATCACGACGACCCCGTAGGCGAGATCGCCCGCAAACTGCTGTTGTTGATATCGCTTTTGGTGTTTATCGGCACCACGGCGGTGTTGGTGAACGAATCGTTCATCATCCCGCAACAGAACACCGAATTGGCGGAAGAGTTGACCGACATCCGCTACGGCAAGCAGGACGCCGAACTGACCGCCGAAGCCGAAAAATGGGAAGGGTATCCTGTGGGTATCCAGGACGATTTAAAGACGCTGTACTACCTGAACAGCGATATTCGCGGTTGGCTGAAATACGCCGCCTGCGGTGTGGATCGCGAAGTGATGCACAGCAACGACAACGACTACTACCTCACCCACGATTTCTATAAGAACGAGAATAAAAACGGCGCCTTGTTCTTTGACGCCAAAAACAAACTGGACACTCCCACGGCATCCTCCAAAAGTTTGGTGATCTACGGACACAATATGGCGAGCGGCCAGATGTTTGCGAAACTCAACAACCTCGCGAAATCGGTCTCCTATATGCAAAGTGCCAACCAGATCATCACGCTGGACACCCTGTTTTACACCTCGCAGTACAAGATCTTTGCGGTGGTGATGCAGGACTCCAAATCGAAGATCGAACATTACTACTCCATTCAGGAGACCTCTTTTACCAACAACGATCAATTTATGAAATACGTAAATGGTCTGCGTGACCGCTCGCTATACGACTTTGACGTAGACGTGAAAGAGAGCGACGAATTGCTCATTTTGTACACCTGCACTCCCAAGAGCATCGCCCATTTCGACGACGCACGGCTGGCGGTGGTCGCCCGCAAGGTGCGTGTAGGTGAGACCGCCACCGTCTCGAACAAGATCACGGTGAACGAGGACGTCATTATGCCCTATCGCTGGTACACCGCGCAAAATAAGACACCGCACAGCGTGTACGGCGAAAGTGAGACCTCGGCTACGACCACCACGACGGTAAAAGGCGCCACGACCACTACCAAAAAGGGTGCGACCACCACAACGGTAAAAGGTGCCGTGACCACTACTCAAAAAGGTGCGACCACCACAACGGTAAAAGGTGCCGTGACCACTACTCAAAAAGGTGCGA